>NZ_DDDQ01000056.1:0-8549 GCF_002336325.1 Roseivirga sp. UBA1976
ACAGCGATTATTGGTGCTGGAACTCCTGTTTTGTATGACAAAATGCAGGAAAACGTGATGATTTGCTCTCCCGTAAGTGGTGAAGTAGTCGAAGTGAAGAGGGGAGCCAAGAGAAAACTACTTGAGATTAAGATTTTGGCCGACAAGGAAGTTGAATATGAGCAATTCAAAACCTACAATGTTTCTGAGCTCAAGAGTCTCTCCAGAGAAGAGGCTACCGCTCAGATGACTAAAGGAGGAGTTTGGGCCAACATCATTCAAAGACCTTATGGCATTATCGCCAAAGAAGAAGATACCCCTAAGTCCATCTTTATTTCTGCCTTCGATACCCACCCATTGGCAGCCGACATTGCATTTACCCTAAAGGGTGATGAAGAGGCTTTCAAAACCGGTATTGAAGTGTTGAAGAAATTTACGGAAGGTCCTATTCATCTCAATCACGATCTAAATGGCGAGGTGTCTTCGGTATTTGCCAACGTAGAAGGTATTCAACACAACAAATTTAGCGGGCCTCACCCTGCGGGCAATGTGGGTGTTCAGATTCATCACATAGACCCAATAGCTAAGGGAGATATTGTTTGGACCATTTCACCTTATGGTGTGGCTCAAATAGGAAAGCTTTTCAGCAAAGGAATATACGATGCTTCTCGTTTGGTGGCAGTTGCCGGTTCAGAAGTTAAAGACCCGCAATACTACAAAACCTATACGGGAGCCTGTGTAAATAAAATGGTTGAGGGCAACCTCAAACAAGACCATGTACGCTTCATTAGCGGCAACGTACTAACCGGTGAGCGAGTAGAAAAAGACGGTTATCTGGGCTTTTACAGCAACTTGCTTTCTGTATTGCCAGAAGGAGACCATTCAGAGTTCCTCGGTTGGCTAAAGCCTAAGAAAGAAGTACTGAGTTTCCACAGAGCATGGGGCTTGTTCTCATTCCTGAATAGAAAAAATAAAGAATATGTACTGGATACCAACACCAATGGTGAGGTAAGAGCATTTGTTGAGACCGGGGTGTTCGAGAAAGTGACCCCAATGGATATTTACCCAGTGTATCTACTGAAGGCTATTTTAGCTGAAGATTACGATAACATGGAGGCCCTTGGAATCTATGAAGTGATTGAAGAAGATTTGGCCTTGTGTGAATATGTGGATGTCTCTAAACATGATGTTCAACAAATTGTTAGAGATGGGCTTGAATTGATGCAAAACGGTTAATAGGAATGAAGTTTTTACACAAAATATTAGAAAAGCAGAAACCTATGTTCGAGAAGGGTGGTAAGTTGGAGAAATTCTACTACCTGTTCGAAGCTGGTGAAACGTTCCTGTTTTCTCCACCCATTACAGCCGGTAAGAAAGGCGTTCAGGTGAGAGATGCAGTAGATTTGAAGAGAATGATGATGACAGTGGTTATCGCCATGATACCCTGTCTGATCTGGGGAATATTCAATGTGGGCTATCAGCATCACATTGCAGTGGGAGAGACCACTTCATTCTTCTCGGTAGACAACCTGTTGTTTGGT
Organism: Roseivirga sp. UBA1976; assembly: GCF_002336325.1. Classification (NCBI taxonomy): domain Bacteria; kingdom Pseudomonadati; phylum Bacteroidota; class Cytophagia; order Cytophagales; family Roseivirgaceae; genus Roseivirga; species Roseivirga sp. UBA1976. The sequence goes on from NZ_DDDQ01000056.1 coordinate 1,521, forward strand.
GCCCGCTGGGTACTGCCAATCGTTTTGGTTTCCTATGCCGCAGGTGGTATAGTTGAAGCCATTTTTGCCGTAGTAAGAAAACACCCCATCAACGAAGGATTCCTTGTAACAGGGATGCTCATTCCTTTAATAGTTCCTCCGACCATTCCTTTGTGGCAAGTAGCCTTGGCGACAGTTTTTGGAGTTTTGGTAGGTAAGGAAATTTTTGGAGGAACGGGTATGAACATACTCAACGTGGCTATGACAGCCAGAGCCTTCTTGTACTTTGCCTATCCGTCTCAAATTTCCGGTGAAGTGTGGACTCAATTGGCCGATAAAACGCCCGTAAACGGCTATTCTGGCGCAACAGCACTAGCAGTTGCTTATGAGTCTTCTACCACTGATACCAGTGTGATCTCTGGTTTAGCCGATACCAATAGTGTACTGGCTGCACCATTCGGAGGCGACTTCTTTAGCTTCCAAAACATGCTTATTGGTGGAATTCCCGGATCGATTGGTGAAACTTCTACACTAATGGCCCTGTTGGGAGCATTGATACTCATTGCTACCGGTGTGGGTAGCTGGAAAATTATTGTAAGTGTGTTTGCCGGAGCTTTTGCTATGGGTACCATCTTCAATTTGGTAGGAGCAAATACATTTATGGAATTACCAGCAGAATATCACCTTGTTATGGGTGGTTTAGCTTTCGGTGCTGTTTTCATGGCTACAGACCCGGTGTCTGCTTCTCAAACGGAAACAGGAAAATGGATTTATGGAGTGCTCATTGGAGTGCTTACTGTAATAATTAGAGTGGTGAACCCGGCCTATCCGGAAGGTATTATGCTTGCCGTACTGTTTATGAACGTGTTCGCCCCACTCATCGATTTCTATGTAGTACAAGCAAACAAGAAAAGGAGGTTGGCCCGTGCGACAGTCTAATGCTTACGTAATTATATTCTCTCTCATTCTCACAATAGTGTTGGGAGGATTGCTTTCAGGGGTTTCTCAGGTGTTAGGCCCCATTCAAAAAGAAGCCGTTGATTTAGATACCAAAAAACAAATTTTGGGAGCTATTCCTGCGGAGAAAGCGGCCTTGGCCGAAATGACCAAAGAACAGATTCTGACTAGATACAGCGAAGTAATTTCTTCCGAAGTGGCCGACTATCAGGGCAATGTGGTAACTACCAATGCCAAAGGAGAGCCCGTTGTTGCTGAAAATGTAGACATTGAGAAAAACTACAAAAAGCCAGTAGAAGAAAGACTCTTCCCGGTATTTAAGTACAGTGCCGAAGGTAAGGAAGCCTACATTATTCCAACGTATGGAGCCGGACTTTGGGATGCTATCTGGGGATTTGTCGCCTTGGCGCCAGATCTGGAAACTATTCAGGGTGTAAGTTTCGACCACCGTGGTGAAACCCCCGGCTTAGGAGCCAGAATTACTTCAGACGATGTGCAGCAGCGCTATCAGGGCAAACAACTCTATAACGATCAGGGAGAGTTTGTTTCTGTAGAAATGGTGAAAGGTGAAAAAACACCTGAGTCTGCTCTTGGACCAAATAGGGTAGACGGTATGGCCGGTGCTACCCTCACTGCCAATGGTGTGAACGCCATGCTGGAGAACTACCTGGGCTACTATCAGAACTATTTCGATAAGAATGTTCGGAACCAGGCAATGACCATGAATATTGACAATAACTAAACAGTAATTATAAATGAGTACTGAAACGTTAGAAGCCCCGGTAGTAAAAGAAAAAGAAGCCTTACTATCGAAGAGAAGAAAGAAATTCGTTACCGATCCACTGAGTGACGATAACCCAATTACCGTACAGGTATTGGGTATTTGTTCGGCCCTTGCGGTTACCACTCAAATGAAGCCTACGCTGGTAATGGCTCTCTCGGTAATATTTGTATTGATATTTTCTAACCTCATTATCTCTTTAATGAGGAATGCAATCCCCGGAAGGGTACGTATTATTGTGCAGTTGGCAGTAGTAGCCACCCTCGTTACTTTGGTAAATGAGGTACTAAAAGCCTATGCATTCGATATGTACAAAACCCTTTCGGTTTTCATTGGTCTAATCATTACCAACTGTATTGTAATGGGTAGGCTGGAAGCCTTTGCACTTGGAAACAAGCCATACGATTCTGTGTTGGACGGTCTTGGTTCGGGTTTAGGCTACTCATGGATTATTCTTACCGTGGCTTTCTTTAGAGAAATCTGGGGTTCCGGTAAAGTATTCGGATATCCTGTTTTTGAAGCCATTGGTATGGAAAACTTTGCGACCAACGGACTTATGGTTTCTCCTGTAGGAGCCTTTATTGTGCTTGGTTTCATCATATGGATACAGCGATCTAAAACAGGTTACGTAGAACACTAAAAAGTAAGCAATCATGGATTTATTGAATTTAGGTATTAAGTCGATCTTCATTGAGAACATGGTATTTGCCTACTTCTTAGGTATGTGTTCTTTCCTGGCAGTGTCTAAAAAGGTATCGACAGCCTTTGGTTTAGGACTTGCCGTAGTATTCGTTTTGGGTATGACAGTACCCATGAACTGGCTGCTCAATGAGTTTGTATTGAAAGAAGGAGCGTTAGCCTGGTTAGGGGCTGATTTCGCTACTATCGACCTGTCTTTTCTTCGTTTCATAATGTTCATTGCCATTATTGCGGCAATGGTGCAGTTGGTTGAAATGACTATTGAGAAATTTTCTCCATCGCTATATGGTTCGTTAGGTATCTTCTTGCCACTTATTGCAGTGAACTGTGCTATTCTGGGTTCTTCGCTCTTTATGGCTCAAAGAGATTATTCTATTGGTGAGGCTACCGTATTTGGCTTTGGTTCAGGTATTGGTTTCTTCCTGGCCATTGTAGCTTTGGCGGCTATCAGAGAAAAACTAAAATATTCTAATGTACCCGATGGCCTTAAAGGATTGGGCGTAACAATGTTCATTACCGGTCTAATGGGTATTGCATTCATGAGTTTTATGGGTATTTCCATTTAAGGCTCTAAAAACTCTTAGAGAAGACTGTCTTCAAAGGAGCTTTCGTAAAGCAGGCTCGTTTTGAAGACAGTTTTTTTTATGCCTGTCTATTGTTGCGAATTACATTAACGACTGGTGTTCGCAAGCACAATCCCTTAGGTTTGAGTCTCTATGCACAGGCTTTACCTTTTTATTTTCAGTGTGTTTGCCCCCGTTGTGGGACAAGCGCAAGACCTTAGTCAAAAACAGGCTGCCGAAGATCTGCTTTATCTAAAGAAAGAGCTGGAAGCCTATCACCCGGGAATGTATCGATACACCGGTAAAGACTCCATCGATTGGTACTTTCAAACTACGCTGGATCAAATTCAGGAGACAGACCAAATCGGTTTTTTTGCCTCTGTAAGCTTTTTGGTAAATAAACTTCGCTGCGGGCATACCCAGGTGCTGTTGCCCGAAAAGGATCAGAGCACATTTTTGGAGAACCAACTTTTTATTCCATTAGAAATAAGTGCAGTAAATGGTAAGTGGTTTGTTTTTAATGCCTCACTCACGGGTGACCAACTGAAATCCGGTGATGAGTTGGTGTCTGTTAATGGGCTTAAGATGGATGAAATAGTAAGGCGCATATTTGAGCACCAATCGGCCGATGGCTACATCACAACAGGTCGATTGAGGCTTACTGAGCAGTTCTTTCCTTATTTCTACCAACTGTTTGTGGCTAGGGGTACAACTTCCTTTCAGGTAGAGGTCAGCTCCAATACAGGTCTCAAAACTATTGTATTGCCCGGTGTTAGCTGCACTATAATACGCGCCATGCGAAGGCCCTTTCAGCAGCCGCCTCAGTTGGTGCTTAGGCATGAGGCTTCCTACAGCTACATGAAGATCAACACGTTTTCCAGTAGGGCCTTAAGCGATGCCGGTTTAAATTATGAACGATTCCTGGCTGAGAGTTTCAGGGAGTTAAAGCAAAAAGAAGCACAGACCTTGGTTATAGACCTTCGTGGTAATGGAGGTGGAGACGATAATTACGGAGCCGCCTTAGTGGCTTATTTGGCCCGGAACCCTTTTCGGTATTTCGAAAGAATTGAAGTAACAGAATCTTATAGTGGCTATGGAAACATTGTTCGGGAAAAGGGGCGAAGGCTAATGACTTCCCATAAAGGATTGGACGAGTGGAAGCCTGAAGCCCAAAGGTTTAGAGGAAAAGTATATGTGCTCATTGATGGTTGGAGTTTCTCCACCTGTGCCGATGTAGCCGCAGTTCTGCATCATAACGAGTGGGCTACCCTGGTAGGAGAAGAGTCAGGAGGAGGGTACGATGGCAATACGAGCGGTTCTACCCGAACTTTGATACTACCTCATAGTGGCCTCCGGGTAAACCTCCCCATGTGGATGTACACCACTGCCAATTCCGGTCATCCATATCATGGCAGGGGAGTTATACCTCATCATAGAGTATCTTACACCCTCCAACAGCTAATGCGAGAAGAAGATGCGGTTATGGAGAAAGTAAAAAGCTTAATCAAATAGTCCCGTAGGAAAACCATCAATACTTACTTGATTTTTCTCTTTCCAGTAGTCCTTAATTCCCTCTTCTCCCTTGCGTTCGGCCCAGTCGGTTAAAACCTTTCGGTCATCTTTATATTCCATAAGAGGAACCCCAAAGCCGCATGAGGTTTGTACGGAGTCGAGCGTAACCACAAAGATATTGCGTGCTCCAAAGGGCTCAGGAAACAGTTCAAGATATTCTGCCCATTCATCATTTTGTGGGTGAATGGTTTTTGCACTCCCAAAAAGCCTTAAAATCAATGGTTTGCCTTCAAAAGCGCAAAACATAATGGTAATTCGATTGAGCTGTTTTAGGTGAGCAGCCGTTTCGTTACCACTACCGGTTAGGTTAAGCCAAGCCACTTTATTTGGGCCTAAAACCCTGAAAGAGTCCATGCCTTTGGGTGATACATTGACCCTGCCATTTGGGGCTGCTGTACCGGTAAAAAAGACCTTCTGGTTTTTAATAAATTCAATAAGTTCGGGCGATAGCACATCGTAAAACTTAGCCATAATGATTCTTACTTTTGGTGCCAATTCTAAAGGGTAGAGACTAATGGCCTGGACACGCGGCCAATCGCCTTAGTATGTAAAGAAAAGACCACTGATGAAAAGTTCCTAGCAAGTAGGCTTTGCAGTCAAATATTTTTTAACAGTTGTTCTTTAGGGGCTGATGATCAATTAAATACCCTTCTAATAGCTTTTTAAAGCGAGACAATCGATCAACATAAGGCAGGTGGCACGGTATAACTTTGTGTTAAAAGATTGAAGTAAATTATTTTCAAAGATTCATCTTTCTTTAGTTTTGTGCCCGCTAAAATTAAATCTATGGCTTACGCTCCACTCATTGCTCAAGAATTAAACATAACGTCCAGACAGGTTGAAGCTACCATAAAGCTTTTGGAAGAAGGTGGTACGGTGCCCTTCATAGCCCGATATAGAAAAGAGGTTACCGGCAGTTTAGATGAAGTGCAGATTTCAGCAGTTAGGGATCGGTTGCAGCAATTAAAAGATCTTGATAAAAGAAGGGATGCTATCCTGAAATCGGTGGAAGAACAGGGTAAGCTTACACCTGAGTTAGAGGAGAAGATCAGGGCTGCCCAAACCATGGCAGCGCTGGAAGATATTTATTTACCCTATAAGCCTAAGCGTAAGACCAGAGCCTCTATGGCCCGCGAAAAAGGTCTGGAGCCATTGGCTAACTTGTTGCTCAAGCAGCAGCCCGTAGATGTGGAAACTGAAGCAGCGGCCTATGTCAATGAAGAGAAAGGCGTAAAAGATATTGATGAAGCCCTGCAGGGAGCCAGAGACATTATTGCCGAGACCATCAATGAAAATGCTGAGGCTCGCGAAAAGATGAGAAAGTATTTTCAGCAAAATGCCATTATCAGATCCAGAGTGTATACCGGAAAAGAGGAAGAAGGTCAAAAGTATAAAGATTACTTTGAGTGGGAAGAGCCTCTTAAAGATGCGCCATCTCACAGAGTTTTAGCCATGAGAAGGGGCGAGGCTGAACTCTTTTTAATGTTAGATATTTTACCGCCTGAAGAAGAGGCCATAACCATACTCGAAAAACAATTTATTGAGGCCAATAATAGCGCAGGAGAGCAAGTGAAGCTGGCTATAAAAGACTGCTACAAAAGACTGCTGAGCCCCTCTATGGAAACAGAAATGCGCATGCTTTCTAAGAAAAAGGCCGATGAGGAAGCCATTGAGGTATTTGCAAAAAACCTTCATAAGCTGTTGATGGCCGCCCCATTAGGAAGCAAAAGAGTTTTGGCTATAGATCCGGGATTCAGAACTGGCTGTAAAGTGGTTTGTCTGGATGCTCAAGGCAAGCTCTTACATTATGAAGCCATTTTCCCCAATGAACCACAAAAAAGGGTGGCCGAATCGGGAGCGGTAATCAAGCACCTTGTTGACCAGTTTGCCATTGAAGCCATTGCCATAGGCAACGGAACCGCCTCGCGCGAGACAGAAGACTTCGTGAAGTCGTTGGGACTACCAAAACATGTGTTGCAGGTTATGGTCAATGAAAGCGGTGCCTCCATTTACTCCGCGTCTGAAATTGCCAGAAATGAGTTCCCCGATCATGATGTAACAGTGAGGGGGGCAGTGTCTATCGGACGAAGGCTAATGGATCCGTTGGCAGAATTGGTAAAGATTGATCCTAAATCAATAGGTGTAGGTCAATACCAGCACGATGTAGACCAGACTGCCTTAAAGAAATCGCTCGATGATGTGGTGATGAGCTGTGTAAATGCTGTGGGAGTAGAGGTAAACACCGCCTCAGAACAACTGCTAACCTATGTGGCCGGTCTAGGGCCTCAACTGGCCAGGAATATTGTGGAGTATAGAAACCAGAATGGACCATTTAAGAATCGTGAAGCCATAAAAAATGTGCAGCGTCTTGGAGAAAAGGCCTTTGAACAAGCGGCAGGTTTCTTGCGCATAAAAGGAGCCGCAAACCCGCTGGACGATAGTGCAGTGCACCCCGAGGCCTACACCATAGTGAGCCAA
>NZ_DDDQ01000060.1:0-8348 GCF_002336325.1 Roseivirga sp. UBA1976
GGTAGCCCACCCCAGGCGCATGTGCCTTACCCAAGGCATTATTTCTTCAGTGTGTGGGGCATTGGCGTTAAAGGCATGCCCTTGTATGGTAGCGTTGTGTACCACACCTTCCAAACCATAGCCTAAAAAGAAGTAGTTGTGGGTTTCCATGCTGCGGCTACCTTCGCCAATCAGGGCATTTACAAAAGCACTCTTACTAAGACCCCTCAAATGTCCAAACCTCAGGTCTATTCGCTGCCTGGCATTCACAAAGGCGTTGCCCAACTGCATGGCCGATGTGGTTATTAGATCGAACCGGCTTGGCACCAGCACAAACTGCCGGTTATACTCTAGCGAAAAATTAAACACAAATCCATTGGGTATTTGGTTTTTCCACCCCTGCGGTTGTGGAAAGCCAAACTGCTTATGGTACCATTCCTGAAATGCCTGCGCTCCGGATGCCTTGCCTATCACTCCCAGCTCTATGCCGTAGCTAATGCGTTTATAGGTTTCAGGGAATTCGGCCACTTGAAAATTACCATTGAGCAGTCCGGCATAAGGCCTGTAATAGGCCTCGGGGTTTATTATTCGCAGGTCTTGGGGAGTCCAAAAACGCTGAGCCAGCCCCACTTCATAAATTACTTTTTTGGAAGATTTTTTGTTTTTGGGCAAGAAGCGGTAGTTAAAGAACATTCCATTGGAGTAGTACCGATCAATGCCGAGAAACAGGTACACGTCATTTTCATTGACAATAGAAAACTCGCGGTTTCTAAACTCGGTTTGAGCCTGTAGCCCAAAAGAAATTAATAAAGATGCAAAGACAATTGGCCTGAGAAACCTCATGTATTCGTAGATTGAGCGCAAAAGTGTGAATTAATTTTCGCTTACACCACACTTTTAGCCGAAATGGAAAGACTGCTAAACCAACTAAATAAGCGTAAAAGCACCAACTCTTTCAGGGAGTTGCGCACTCCAACCAAGGGATTGATCGATTTTTCATCGAACGATTACCTGGGTCTGGCCCAATCGAAAGAATTAAAGGAGACTATTATGGAGCGATACAGCTCTATGCACAGCCTCAACGGCTCTACAGGCTCACGATTGATCACCGGCAACTCTCAACTCACTGAAGCTACGGAGTCGTTGTTGGCCGATGTTTTTCAGTCTGAAAGCACCCTGGTCTTCAATTCCGGATACATGGCCAATCTGGCCTTGTTCTCAGCCATTCCGCAACGAGGCGACACCATACTGTACGATGAGCTCTCTCATGCCTGCATTAAAGACGGTGCGCGATTGAGTCTGGCTCGCAAGATGCCTTTCAAACACAATGCGCTAGATGATCTTTCCCGAAAGCTGGAACAATCGGAAGGCCAGGTATATGTGGCAGTAGAGTCAGTCTATTCGATGGATGGAGATGCCGCTCCGCTCCAAGAATTGGTGACACTAACACAAAAACACAAGGCCCATCTCATTATAGATGAAGCGCATAGCACAGGTGTTTTCGGAAAAAATGGTAGCGGAATGGTAAATGAGCTTGGGCTTAGTGAACAGGTTTTTGCTGTAGTATACACCTTTGGTAAGGGCATGGGTATTCATGGTGCGGCCATAGCCACCAATGCCACAGCAAAAGACTATCTCATTAACTTTTCCCGCCCCTTTATCTATACCACGGCACCCTCCGATTTCGAGCTTATTTCTATTCAGGAAGCTTTCGGGCAGCTTAGTTCTGCCCCATGGCGACAGTTAAAGCTACAAGCCAACAGTCAACTATTCAACTCGTTATTACCCGAAAACGCCTCCCCTTCGGCCATCAAGGCTGTAGTGGTTGGCGGAAACGATAAAACCAAATTGGTAGCCTCAGAGTTACTGCAACTAGGGCTGGATGTACGGCCCATTTTAAGTCCGACAGTAAAAGAAGGCACCGAACGCCTTCGGATTTGCCTGCACAGCTTTAATACTGAAGAAGAAATTGTATTACTTTGTGGGCAACTGAAAAGACTGACTAAGAGAAGCGACTCGTAATGGTCGGCTTTTGAACATATTTAATACTGAATGCAATCCAACTCTAAAGATTACACCAAGAAGAAGTACGATCAGGTATTGCCGGGTGGAATAAATGAATGGCCAGTAGTGGCTCTTAGCCGCAACAGAGCGGAATTTATTAAAGAAGTAACTGAGGAGAGCATACGCAGAATAAAAGCCAACAATAAATCGCGTGAGGCACTCATAGAAGAAATTGAGACAACCCTCTTTAGAGAAAAACTACGGATTAAAAGAAACCCATGGGCAGTAGACCCGCCCGATGAAGCCGCCTTTCTTAACTCAATTAAGGAACGGTTGCTGGACATTGCACAAACTGAAGACGACAAAGCCAAAGACGAGCAACTGGACGCCATTCTTTACGACATCATTGGCCGGTACTCCAATGAAATAGCGGGTAACTTTAAAAAATCACGCTACCGGATGGCCCGCTCCATAGTCACTTTTGGTTTTGCCCGATTGCTCAATGCCTCACGGGCCAGAGGGTTTTGGTCTATTTTCAGTACACAATACACCCTGCAAGACAAAATTCATATTACAGGCGAGGTTGAACAATTGCGCACACTGGCCAAGAAGGGCACCATTATTATGGTTCCTACTCATTTCAGCAACCTGGACTCTATACTAATTGGCTGGGTAATTAGCACACTGGGGCTGCCAGCATTTATTTATGGTGCAGGACTCAACCTTTTTAACATTCGCATGTTTGCCTACTTTATGAACAGCCTGGGGGCTTATAAGGTAGACAGGCGCAAAAAGAATATGCTGTATCTGGAAACGCTTAAGGCCTACTCCAGTTTGGCAATTCAACGGGGCTGCCATAGCCTCTTCTTTCCGGGAGGTACCCGGTCCCGCTCCGGGCAAATCGAAAAACGGCTGAAACTGGGACTTTTAAGCACGGCTATTGAAGCCCAGCGGGTAAACTATCAGAAAGGAAAACGCGATGCCCTGGAAAAAATATTTGTAGTTCCCGTTACCCTCAACTATCATTTTGTACTCGAAGCTCCTAGCCTTATCCGTCAGTACCTTAAGCTTCAGGGGCAGGAACGATACTATGTAGAAAATGACGAATACTCTACATCATATAAGATTTCTACCTTTTTGCTGAAATTCTTTACTAAGGGCTCTGATATATCGGTTTCTATCGGTAAAGCTATGGATGTGTTGGGCAACTATGTTAATGATCAGGGCGAAAGCTTCGACAAGCACGGACGCATTATAGATACGCAAGAATACTTCACTCAAGACGGGCGTATAATTTCGCAAAATCAGCAACGCGAAGATGAGTATACGCGCATGCTGAGTGAACGAATAGTAGAAGAGTACCATCGCATTAACAAAGTATTTGCCAGCCACCTGGCAGCATTTACAGCCTTTGTTATACTTCAAAAGAAATTCAAGAAACTAGACTTATATAACATATTGCGTCTTCCTGAAGAAGACCTTGTAATTCCCTATGAGGAGTTCAAGACCTCTTTCGAAAGCGTGCTAACCAAGGTTCACCGCATGCACAATGCCGGTGAGATAGGCGTCTCTCCTTACCTGACCGGAGAAGTCGATAAGATCATAGATCATGGTTTAAAAAATGTGGGCATGTACCACTCCAAACGACCATTGATTAAGAACAAGAAGGGTGATATTACTACGCAAGATCTAAACCTGTTGTACTATTATCATAACCGACTAGTAGGCTACAATCTCGAAAAATATGTCTGAGCAATTGGTGGGTGTAATCGGAGCAGGAAGCTTCGGAACAGCCGTTTCCAACATACTGGCCAAAAACGTGAACGTGCTACTTTATGCACGAAACACAGAAACCATTGCTGAAATTAAGAAAACCCGCACCTGTGCAGGGCAAAAGCTTTCCGATCGGGTAGAGGTCACTAACAACCTATCGGATTTGCCCCAAAACTGCAATGTCCTTTTCCCCATGGTTCCCTCAGCATCGTTCCGGGAAATGGTTCTGAGTCTGGCACCTCACCTGCGGCCCTACCACATGATGATTCATGGCACCAAGGGGCTCCATCTGGAGCTGCCGGAAAAAAAGGCTCCGGATTTCGTACTCAATAAAAGCAACCTCTACACCATGAGCGAGTTAATTCGCAAAGAAACCGTGGTTGTTCGGGTTGGCTGTATGGCCGGTCCCAATCTGGCCTCTGAACTTTCTATGGGACACCCGGCAGCTACCGTTATAGCCTCGCCCTTCAATGAGGTAATTAGCAAAGGCAAAAGTCTGCTCCGCTCAGAAAACTTCCAGGTGTATGGCAATGCCGACCTTCGGGGAGTAGAGCTGTGCGGTATTCTTAAGAACATTATTGCCATTGGCTCCGGAATTCTCTCCGGCCTGGGGCTTGGCGAAAACTCTCGCGGTCTTCTAGTGAGCCGTGGCTTGGTAGAAATGATCTACCTGGGCAAGGCACTCGGAGGCGAAATATCTTCTTTCGTAGGCCTGGCCGGCATTGGCGATCTGGTGGCCACTACCACCAGTACCAGCAGTAGAAACTATACGCTTGGCCATAAAATTGGCAAAGGAGCCACATTGCAAGAAGCTCTTGGCGAAATGGAAGAAACTGCCGAAGGTGTAAACACCATACGCATTATTAAACAACTGGCCGATAGCCAGGGACTAAAACCACTAATTACAGAGACCCTGTTTAAAATTCTTGAAGGAGAAATGACAGCCGAACAGGGTGTAAACTATCTGATGCGCTATCAGGGGAATATTGATATCAACTTTCTTTAGCCAACTTTTCCATCGCTTCAAGCCGTTGCAATAGTGGAGGATGTGAGTAATGAACAAAGACATAAGCAGGATGCGGGCTAAGATTGCTAAGACTTGAGGCTGAAAGCTTTTTGAGTGCAGTCATTAAAGGTTGGGCAGCATAGGTGCTTGCCGCAAAAGCATCCGCTTCATACTCATTCTTTCGGCTCAATGCGTTCATCAACAAGCCTGTGAGTCTGGAAATTGGCGTATACAACAGGCCAAAGGCTATAAAATTGAGGTGAACCGCCAATTGATTTCCCCCAAGAGCCAAAGACAAATTCTCATTGAACATAAACAGAGAAAGCACATAGAAAGTAATCGCCAGCTGTACCACACTAATCAACAGGCTCATCACAATGTGTTTCTTTTTATAATGTCCTACCTCATGAGCCAGCACAGCCACTAATTCTTCGGTAGTGTGCTTTTCAATGAGGGTATCGTAGAGCACAATCTTTTTTTGCTTACCTAGGCCGGAAAAGAAAGCGTTGGCTTTTGTAGACCTCTTGGAGCCATCAATTACAAAGATATTTTTAAGCGGAAACCCTACACTGTTGCTATAGGCTACAATTTGCCCCTTCAGCTCCCCGTCTTCAAGAGGCTTAAGCTTATTGAAAAGAGGCAAGATGAGTGAAGTATAAAAGAGATTCATTACCAGCATAAACAGCGATACAAGCCCCAGGCCATACAGCCAAAACTGAGCTCCGAGTTCCTGTATAATCCACAGCAGCGCATACCCAAGCCCACCACCAATAAGCGCTATTAGCAAATAGCCCTTCAGCTTGTCGGTAATAAATGTTTTTAAGGTTGTTTTGTTAAAACCGAATCGCTCTTCCAGCACAAAGGTGGCATAGTAAGCAAAGGGAATATTTACCCAGTCAGACAACAGAAAGAGCACACCAAAAAAGGACAGCGAGAGCAGTATAGGGTCGTCTATGGAGTCTCTCAGCCAGGCGTCCAGCCAACCAAAAAGACCAAGTGATAAAACCAAAAGGGTAAGTAATGTACTAAAAGCCGAGGTAACAAAACCAAACTTTGCCTTGGCCTTCTGGTATTGCTGCGATCTGACATATTCGTCAGCCTCATACAAGCCTTCGAGCTTTTCGGGCAATTTAGTTTTTGAGTGGCGCAGGTTGAGGTAGTCTAATCCCTGGTCAACCACATAATCGACCGATACAATACCAACAATCAGGTAAAGCCACTCTTCAGGAGTCATACAACATACTTTAATTCTTCGGGCAAGGTATTCTCCATCTATCCCTTGGCACCTTCACGGGCTTGTTGAAATTGAGGAAATAGGCCATGGAAAATTCATGAGCTCCCCCCGCCTCAATACCCAAATCGGAAATGGTATAATCGAAACTATAGCCAATATTGAAATTGTTGGTGGTAACCCCCAGCGAAAATATAATAGCCTCATTATTGGGGAAGTTCTCAAACTGATTAAAAGGTACTCCCCTGTACTGTATACCCAGGTTAATAGGCTCAAGGTGTACAAAGGCACCCACGTCTAACTGAGAAAACTTACCTTGTTGCTTGTACTGAAACACAGGGGTAATGGAGCGTTCGGCATAGGTGTAAGTCAGGTCTTTACGTAAAGGTCCTCTTCCTATCTTAAACTTAATTCCCCCATGCAGAGTAATGCGCTGCGGCAAGGGGCTGTCTCCTCCAATAATGGACTGATTGGGCTCTGTGAGGTGTTGTACGGCAGCCCCTAAAAAGAGCCTTCTGGAATAAAGCACCCCTCCCACACTTAAGTCGCCAAAGCTAACCCTTAAATCACGGTTGGCCACTGATGGATCTGTGATGGTTCTATCTATAGCTCCTGTAATTGGGTCTATTTGGTTGGCAAATACTAAACTCTGAAAGCCCGCATTCCGATTGAAATAGTTGTATTGAATTCCCGGTCTGAACACCAGGTTATCATTGATCTTTAGCTGATAGGCATAACTAAGCCCTATATTGGTAGACTGCAGTCCGGCATGGCCTTCTCTGTCAGTAGTAATAATCATACCTATACCACTATTGTACTTATACATAAAGTGGTCGGCATAAAAAGAAAAGGTTACAAAAGAAGATTGCAGATTGGGCCACTGGTTTCGATAGTTCACCCCCATTCGGGTATATTCAGAGGCTCCGGTAAAGGCCGGGTTTATATAAAGCGGGGCGGCATAAAATTGCGAGAACTGAGGGTCTTGCGCCTTTAAATCGCTCAAAGTGAATAAACTGATTAAGGAAATAAGTACTATGCCTGCTCTTCGCATGTAAGTTTTAACAATTAAACGGAAAGAAACCCTGTCACTATTATACTATAGTTTGCCAATTTTTAATTTTTCTACGAGAAGAGCTCGTTTCCACATAGAAGAATTCCGTTATCTTAGGGCATCATAACGAAGGGCTGAATATAATAAAAACCTTTATAACTGCGTATTATGGGTATGATTTCAGCCAATTGTCCATAAGATAAAAGATAAACGTGTCCGCAAAGAAGATTGCTCAGTTCTTAACTGTGTTTCTGTTAACCACCTTCACATTAACAGCGCAGAATTATACCCAGCACAATTGGTATTTCATGGGGAACAATCAGGCATTGATCTTTGGCAAATCGCCCGAAGCCCCTCCCATTCTTCATCCGGGTAAAATTCCTCAAAACAATATTGGAGAGAAGGTAACGGCCACCTCTCCACTTTCTGGCGACTTATACTTCTATTCCGATGGCATAAATATTTATGATGGCACCAACCAGGTTATGCAAAATGGAACGGGCATACTTACCGACCCCAATGCCATACAGGCAATGAGTACAAGCCCGGCCCCGGGAGTGGGCAATGAACTTATTCAATATCTTCTGCACAGAAATGCAGCCGGAGAAATTTTATGGACTGCTGTCAACACCGGTCTGGCCGGTAACCGCACCGATGGTCCTCCGGCCGGAGTAGTGCTGGCACAAAAAAATATGCCTACCGGCATTACCGACAGAGGTGACGGTATGATAGTCATCGGTTCACGCGATTTAGAAGAATTCTGGTTGCTAAGCCAGAACGCCACCACGGGAATCATTGAATTGCATAGCATTCCTGAACCCGGAGGAACGTTCGATCTGGTTGCTAACCTAAACCTTACATCACCCATACGGGCTCAGCATTTTGCCCTTCATGCGGCTACCGGACAAATAGCCATAATCCCGGCCAACAATACCAACATAGAAGTTATTCAGTTCGAAGAAACCGGTGGCCCCGGACCACAGCTCAACACCGTGAGAACCATTCTCAATTCTTTCGCGGCAGGTCAGACCTTTGGAGGTTCGGCCGGATGGTCACTATCAGGTAACTACCTCTACTTTAGCCGAAACAGAGCCACCGAAGGGGGCTTGTATCGATTCAACATGTTCGATTCGCGTCCCGATGCATCGATAGAGACAGTACAAACGTATGGCTCTTTACAGAGCAGAAGCCTTCAACTGGCTCCCGACAGCACCATTTACCACATTACGCAAGACATTGGTGGTGCCACCACCCATCTCAACCGAATTAATCAGCCCGATAGCGTTGTAGCGCGCATTCAGTAT
>NZ_DDDQ01000088.1:0-45805 GCF_002336325.1 Roseivirga sp. UBA1976
TTCTGAATAATGAAGACATAGTAAGCGTTAAAGATTACTTTGCTCCAGCCCTCAGGGCCCATCTGGGAGAATATATTCCCGAAGAAAAGCGCAACTTCTTTACCATTGGTGAGCACTATGATGCGCGCCCCTTATACTCCCATTTCTATCACTGGTTTGAGTTGGCCAGAATGGACAATGAACCCCACTCTAGCGAAATTAGAAGAGGACCTCTGCTCTACAATATCTTTGACTCCAGAAATGAAGGAACAGCCACTGCCGTAGAAGAAATGTTTATGCAGGCTGGCCTTTATAACGATGACCCAAGGGTTAGAGAAATTGTTTATATAATGATTGCCCAACGGGCAGCCAGAGGCCTGGGTTCACTCTATGCTCATGCCAATGAGATGACTATGGAAGAAGCCGGTGGAATCCACTCAGAATATACGCCCAGGGGATGGATGAAAACGGAAAAGGAGTTACTCATTTTCGAACAACATCTCTACCTCAGACAGCCCGGCTACGGCACCAGCTACATTACAGGTAAATACCTTTTGGAAGCCGCCATGGCAGATTATGCCCGCATAAATGAACAAGACTTTGAGCTGAAAGAATTTTTCGATCAACTCAATAGCATTGGCAATATCCCAATATCTCTGGGCCACTGGCAAATGACAGGAGTAAATGATCAGGTTCTGACCATAACCAGGCCGAACAAATGATTGGATTCTTCAGGAAAATAAGGCTTCAACTCATGGTTTCTCAAGAGAAAAGCAAGTATCTAAAATATGCCATTGGAGAAATTACTCTGGTGGTAATTGGTATTCTCATAGCTCTGAGCATAAACAACTGAAACGAAAGAAGGAAGACCCGAAATGAAGAGCAAGTTTACTTACTCGGGCTAAGGGATGAATTCCAATTCAATCAACAGGCCCTTCTCAAAGCATCCAGAATAAACGAAACCAACCTCAGACACGCATTGGAGCTTATTAAATATACCGGCCCAGGCACTCCTCAATTAACTGAGTCTCAGTTCGACTCTCTACTATATGGATCCATCGTCAATGAAGTGCAATTTTTGCCAAGTCCGGGCGTATTGAACGAGATTACCAATTCCGGCAAGCTGGGCAATTTTTCAGATGTCGAGCTTAAAAAAGCTCTGGCCTCATGGGAATCCATTCTTTCCAGAGTTAGATTTCAGGAACAAGAAGAAGTACAGCGCACAAGATTAGGCATCTTAAATTTCTTGTCTGATAAAGTCAACGAAAGAAGAGGATCATATGCCAAATACGGAGCAGTTGTAGGCTTTGGGCCAAGCAAGTTTAAGGGCAACAACCAAAACGTTTTACAGCTCGAAGAATTCGAAAATAAGCTGCTGGAATTCATATTTACCAACACCTTTTTAAGGGATAACTACTACCCGCAACTCAGGGAGCGAATAGACCTGATTCTATCCCTTATCAACCAAAACATTGACCCATCTTCATAAAGCCTCCAAGCAGAGTAAACGAATATTCTAACATTGTACTTTTCGTGTTATCTTAAAGCCATGTCAAAATTCCAATTCCATAGCCTTTCGGTGTACCCATACCTGTTTATCCTGTTTATTAGCCTCTCTTGCCATCCTTCCGGAGAGCAGGCCGATACCGACAAAACCTCGGGCAATCCGATTTTTGAAGGCTGGTATGCCGACCCCGAAGGAACTGTTTTTGGCGATGAGTATTGGATATTCCCTACCTACAGCAACCGATACAAACAACAGGTTTTCTTCGATGCATTTTCGTCTAAAGATTTGGTTACCTGGCAGAAACACGAGAGAATACTCGACACTACCATCATTAGCTGGGCCCGGCAGGCCATGTGGGCTCCTGCTGCTATTGAAAACAACGGCAAATACTTCCTGTTCTTCTCTGCCAATGATATACAGCGCCCCGGCAGCTCGCTATACAATGCCAACGACAACATTAACCACACGGGTGGCATTGGTATTGCCGTGGCCGATGCACCCGGTGGCCCCTATAGAGACTACCTGGGTAAACCCCTGATCGATGATTTCTATAACGATGCCCAGCCGATCGACCAATTTGTGTTTAAAGACACCGATGGCCAACACTATATTTTCTATGGCGGTTGGAGGCACTGCAACATTGGTAAGCTCAGTGCTGACTTTAAAGAGATTATTCCATGGGATGAAGAAAACCTTTTCAAGGAAATTACACCCGAGGGCTATGTAGAGGGCCCTTTTATGTTCCTTAGGAACAACAAGTACTACCTCATGTGGTCAGAAGGTGGCTGGACCAACGGTAGTTATAAGGTAGCCTACGCCATGGCCGATAAAGTAGACGGCCCATACCACCGAATTGGTACAATTCTGGAGTCCGATACCACCGTTGCCACCGGAGCCGGACATAACTCGGCCATCAATGTGCCCCATACAGATGAATGGTATATGGTATATCACAGACGCCCCATTCCTAACGAAGACCGTGACCACCGCGTGACCTGTATCGACAAAATGGAGTTCAATAGTGACGGAACCATTAAGCCTGTGAAAATGACATTTGAAGGCGTAAAAGCCCGCCCCATAAAATAGCCACCACTTTTTTCCACCGAACAAATAACTGACTATCAGTTATTTATAAATAAATGTAAAAAATTTTTAACATCATGTTAAACTTTATATACCTTTGGTACGTCATTTTTTACATAAGGTCAAATTTTATATACAACTAAAGTCATGTCATATCGAGAAAACAAAAACCTGGTCAACATTGTCAGTGCCATAGCGGTGCCGGCCATTTACTTTTTCTTCATTTTCAAAAACTCGCCTTACGAACACATGGACACTGCCGAACTGCTTAAGTTCTGGGGTAAGGAAATGATGACCTACATATTGGTGGCCATTGGAGTGCGCATAGGTATAGAAATACTGTACTCTGTGCTCTATGCGGTAATTACCCGTGAGTCTATTCCAAAAACTGATGAGCGCGACAAGATCATTGAGCTAAAGTCTAAAAACATCAGTCAGGTTATTTTCATCTTCGGAATTATAGCCGGCATGGGTTCACTAGCCCTGGAAATGTCGGTAAACACTTTCTTCCTGGCTTTTCTTATTGGAGGAGTAATTGCAGAAATCGTTGAAAATCTGGTGCAGCTATTTTACTACCAAAGAGGCTTTTAATGGCAAAGTATAAAATTCAAAATAACATAAGAACACTCAGGTTCCTGAACGAAGAAATGACCCAGCAGCAATTGGCTGAAAAAGTGGACGTATCGCGACAAACCATTGTGGCTATAGAAAAGGGCAAATACTCCCCCACTCTGGAACTGGCATTCAAGATTGCCCAGGTATTTGAGGTTCCTTTACATGAAGTATTTTCTTATGAGCCGGAAGGCAAAAACTCAAAATAGCTTGGTCATTCCATTAATTAAATTCAAAACAACATGAAAAGGTATATCAGAAAAAGGTACTGCGGTCCGGAAGGGCTAGAAGTTGTGAACATACCAACTCCTGAACCGGCTGAGGATGAAGTGCTCGTTAAGGTACAAGCAACCTCTATAAACCCGGCCGACTCGCACACCATGCGAGGCACTCCCTACTTCTATAGGTTAATGTTGGGTGTTTCCAGGCCCAAAAACCCAAAACTGGGTGCCGACCTTTCAGGTATCATTGAAAAAGTAGGAGCCAACGTAAATCAATGGCAAGTAGGCGATGAAGTTTTCAGTGACATTCTTTCGGTGGGAGCAGGAGCCTTTGGTGAATACATTTGCGTAAAACAGCAACATCTGGTTAGAAAACCAAATGGCATCTCACATCAGGCGGCTGCCGCGGTGCCCCTTGCCGGAATTACTGCCTTGCAAAGCGTAACCAGCAACGGCTCATTGAAACCCGGCCAACAAGTAATGATTATAGGGGCCGGAGGTGGAGTAGGCACTTTTTTGGTGCAACTGGCTAAACACTATGGAGCCGAGGTAACTGCGGTGTGCAGCACCGGCAAAGCGAAGAAAGTAAAAATGCTTGGAGCTACTGAAATAATAGATTACACCCGGGAAGATTACAGAAACTGCCAAAAAGCATTCGACCTCATAATAGATGCCGTAGGTAATTGCTCGGCCGGCACGGCCAAAAAACTACTCAAACCCAATGGCACCTGCCTGCTCATTGGCTGGGGCGGATTTGGCCACTTAATCAGCTATATGCTGTACGGTTGGTGGATAGGCCTTCGAACGGATAGAAAAATCAGCATACTGACAGCCCAATTCTCCACAGCAGACCTCAGCACTCTTGGTTCCCTGATAGAAGCCGGGGCCATAGTACCGGTTATAGACAAGATTTACTCATTTAAGGAGCTGCCACAGGCTATAGCCTATCAGGAATTGGGGCATTCCGGTGGCAAGGTGGTGGTTACACTTTCCAATGAATAACCACTCAGCAACTCAGCGCAACAACTGGGGCATTTCATTCACCGTTTCGGCAAGATATTCAGTCGATTAGGTGATTTTTTGAACACATTGCAGATATAAATATCAAGGTCATGAAACTCCTTATTTTTAAAACCAACATTGAAAACGAACTGAAGGTAAAAAAGGTCAATGCCTTACTGGCCTACAGCCCTGAAATTATGGACTGGTCAGTAGATCTGGAAGATAGAGATAAAATACTACGCATAGAAGCCGAAGACGAAGTTGTAGAGGCAGACATTATGGATATTGTGAACTCATGGGGACTACACTGTGAAGCACTGGAAGACTGACAGAGATTACTGATTTTTGCTACACGTTACAGTCCTGCAGACTCTGATTTCTTCAGAAAATGCAGGACGACTATTTACCCGCATGGCTCGAAGTAAAAGGCACCCTACAAGACCTCTATTCGGTTGCGGTGCAGCTCAATTTTTTCCTGTCGTTCCAACTTCTTTAACAAACGCGAAACCACCACCCGACTGGTATTGAGTTCCTGCGCTATCTGCTCATGGGTTTTATGAATGATGTAAGAACCGGTACTTTGCTTCTTGTCCAGCAGGTATTTCATTAGTCGCTCATCCATGTTCATAAAAGCAATACTATCAACCGTGCTAAGCATTTCATCGAACCGATTGTGATAGGCATCGAAAATAAACTTTCGAAACGACTGATAACGAGCCAGCCAATGATCGATTTGACTCATGGGAACCATCCACAACCATGTATCTTCTTCCGCTACCGCTTTGAACGAAGCCAACTGATTGCCCAAACAGCAGGAAATGGACATGGCGCAAGCATCGCCTCCTTCCAAATCATAAAGCAAAAGTTCTCTCCCGCTGTCTTCCTCACGCATCACCCGCAAAACACCGGAAACCACCAGAGGCATTTCCGCTGCTTTCATTCCCGGCTCAATGAGCGATTGACCCTGAATTATTTTCAAAGGTCTTCCTGTCTGAAGAATATCCTGCTTGAGATCTTCTTCAAAACCCATTTGACTCAGTAGCTCAGCTACTCTCACATGCACACTTTCCATCGGTTATCTAAAGTTTAGATAAGGTTTACCTGCCGCCCAAAGTAACTCTACTTTGGCCTTTTCTATAGCTACCCGCTGCTTAATAAGTTTCACCTGAGCCTCCAGCAACTTGTCTTGTTGGAAATTGATTTTAAACAGGTCGCTTTCGCCCACATTGAGGTTAAAAATCTCGGCCTCCAGTAATCGTTCATAGTTGCTCACCGCTTGTTGTAAAAGGCTCACCATTTCGCGACCATTGACCATTTCAAAATAGGCACCCTCAACCTCATTAAGAATTTGCTGTTGCGCAAACTGGGTCTCAAAACTGGTTTGATCTATCTTAATTCGTGTTTGCCTCAACTTGGCCCTTTCCTTTCTCAAAAACAACGGAAACTCCACCTCCAGGCCAAACTTGTAGTTACTACCCAAAGCAATATCTGTGAAGTCGCCAGAGTAGTTTATGGGTGAATTAATGAAGTTATAATTAAGGTCTACTCTTGGTTTAAGGTTTTCTTTGGCCAGTCGTTCATCTACTCCCAACTGCTCTAGTTTAAAGCCTAACTTCTGAAGTTCAGGGTGATTCTGAACGGCAAAATCAAGAAGACTGTCCAGCGATTCTTCCGGAAGGGTAAACTCGGCATCCCAACGTGGGGCTACATCATCCTGCAATTCCAATGGCTCCTCATTTTCACCCCACAAAAAGTTAGAAAGCATAAGGCCAGAACGCTTAAACTGAATGAGAGCGGCCTGCCTTTCCGTACTTCTGTTCTGCAGCGTAATGGCGGCCTGAACAGTATCTACAGCAGCTAGTTCGCCAAGCTCAAAGTCTACTTTAACTCTACGGTAAATCTCCTGTGAAATGACCAAACTCTGGTCAACCATTCGAAACTGAAAATAGCTGTAATACCAGTCCCAATAGGCCTTAACAGCCGAAAGCAGTGCCTTATTAATCATCTTTATGCGTTCAGCATCTGTTATCTGGGCAAAAAGCTCAGCCTGTTGCACAGCTGCCCTTCGCTGGTCGATTAGCAAACCCCGGCCCACCGGCAAACTCAAACCGGCCGTTACTTGTCTAAAGTCTTCGCTTTCGGCAATAGAACGCTCCGGGTTTAGGTATACCCCACGGTTTCTGTCTACGCTAATCTTAGGGTCTACCGGAAACCACAGGGGCACTTTTAGAGTGGTGTTGAAAATATCGTAGTACTCCGTGTCTTTGTAGTTTTTCACATCCCAGTTACCGGTAAGCTTGGGATCGAAGGCTCCACGAGCCAGGCGAATTTCTTCACGAGCATTTTCGGGCAGTAAATCGGCTTGTTTGATCACCGGATGGTTGGCCAAAACTACTTTCACGTAGGCTTCGAGAGGAAATACCTCTGCACTATCGCTCGGTGCCACTATCTCGGCAATGGTTTTTACCTCAATTTGTTGCGCCAGCGTAGCACTTACGCACATAAAAAAGGATGAAAGAATAATCAGTACCTGCTTCATGAGCTTTTTACTTCTTTTCTTCTTTAACCAAAACCGCATCTTCCGGAGCCTCATACAAACTTGGAGGGAAACCATTGAGTTGACGCCATATCTCGTACCAAACGGGCACATTGTCTAGCATAACCCAACCTTTGGTACCTGAGCCCATTCGCAACTGTTGCGGCCATTCCTCTTCGGCCGGGTCTGGCGTTACTAAAATCCTGAACTCTCCCGGTCTGGACTCTACCCTGTCGATCACCTGTACCACACCTCCAAAGGTACCAACAGAAACACTCGGCCAGCCGGAAAACTGCAATGCCGGCCAACCATCGAACTCAATTCGCACTTTTCTACCCTTTTGAATAAGCGGCACATCCATGGCTTTCACATACATTTCTACTGCCAATCGAGGGTTCTCCGATATGATTTGCACAATGGACTCTCCCTCTTTTATGGTTTCGCCAACTCCTGCTTTGAGTGCTTTTACCACATAGCCCGACTGTGGCGCTCTCAGCTGATAGTTCTGGGTGCGTATTTGATAGTTGCTAAACTGATTCTCCAGTTTGGCCAAATCGGCCTCTGCCTCAAAAACTTCGGCCGCAGTGTTATTCAGATCAGATCTTGCCTTGCTGATTTTGTCCTGATACTCGGCTTCCACACCGGTAATATTTACCCGTGCATTAATCACTTCCGTTTTGGATTCCAGAAATTTATTTTCAGCACTAATGAGCTTCATTTTCGCCTCCTGATACTTAGATTCTAACTCCTGAAACTTGGTAAGGGCAATGTTTCCGGCCTCATAGCGCTGTTTGTTTCGGTAGAATATATTTTCCTGGTTGGCATATCTTACTTTCTCGGCCTCATAATCTACACTATCGCTTGTCAGCTTAAAACGAGACTGCCTGAGCTTGTTTTGCGCCTGCTCCAACTTAACTTTCATTAAGTTTTGCAGTGCCTCAATCTGATTTTCCAGTTGGGTAATTTTCTCCTTCTTGGAATCTATACTCTGTCTTTTAGCCTCAATCTGTTCCTGGGTACGCTGCAATAATTGCGGATCGAAATAGTCGTCTTTTACCTCTGAAAGAGTGAGAATGGTATCTCCTTTTTCTACAAATTGCCCTTCAATTACATGCCAGGCTTCAATTCTACCTGCAATGGCCGATTCTACCGACTGAGGTCTTTGCCCGGGAGAGAAGGCAGTTACTTTTCCCTTTCCTCTTATGTTTTGCTGCCAAGGAAAAAACAATAGCACAAAGAAGACCAACGAAATGGATACCAACACCTTGGCCAGAAGCTTGCCGGCATTAGGAGTTTTAAGGGTTTTGAACAAAATGCTTTTCTGCTCTACACTCCTGTTATCGGTTTGTTCAGAAATATTCAACATAAGCTTATCCGTTTACCAGGTCTTGTAAATATCCTTTAGAAAGCAATTCTTCGTAGGTCGAATCGGCCTTAATCTGGCCGTCCTCCATCAGTACCACACGGTCGCAGGCCGACATCACGGCCGGATCGTTAGAAACGGCCACCACAGTGCACACACTCATTTCCATAACCAATTGTATGAGCTTGAGCTTCTCCGAACGCTGAAACATATGAAAGAAGTCGTTCAGAATCATGAGCTTAGGCTTCTTAACCAGGCAACGTGCCAATATGAGCTTGCTCACAAAAGAAGTGGAATATCCTTTGCCTCCACTTAAAATGTGGGTATTCATTCCGTTAGGCAACATGTTCACCTTGTCTTGCAAGCCAACCAGGCGAATGGCCTCAATGGCATCGCTCACAGAAACCTGAGGTTTGCCCACCGTTACGTTGTCCAGAATTGTACCTTCAAAAATATCTTCCTGAGACACATTCTTGGCAATCTTATCGCGTAGATTGGTGAAATCCAGGTCTCTCAAACTGTATCCGTTAATGGTGATAAGGCCTTTGTACTTATGATTGAGTCCGGATAACATGTTGGTGAGAGTGGTTTTGCCCGACTCGTTGCCTCCGGCAATACACAACTTGGTTCCGCAGGCAATGGAAAGGTTAATATTCTTGAGGCTTAGATCGTCAGCACCAGGGTACGAGTAATTAAGGTCTTTTACTTCGATAGAAAAACCACGGTCTACATCTTCCTTGCGTAAATCAATCCCACCAACTTTTTCAAGCGGCAAATCAGTTACCTGGCTAATTTTATCTACTGCCGTGAGCATATCATAGACTACATCCATGTAGGTGATAATCTTTTCCACAGAGTTGAGAATAAGGATAATGATTACCTCAGAAGCTACGAACTGTCCGAGGGTAATTTCCCGATTAATAACCAGTGAAGTACCAATAATGAGGAGCCCTCCCGTAATGGCTGCCTTAAACAGTACAATGTAACTGTATTGTGTAATGAGCACCCGGAAATGGTTCTTTCTGTTTTTGAGGTAGTTGTTTACGTTGTACTCTGTCTTCTTTATGGGCAGGTTGGTATTGCCCGAAATTTTGAAGGAGTTAAGCACCCTGGCTATTTCTTCCAACCAATACACCACCTTATACTTGTACTTAGACTCCTGAATGGATGACTCCAACCCCTTGGGGCCGGTTAATCTGAAAATGAGCACCAAAGTAAGTACCAGCACCAAACCAAAAAACACAAAGAATGGGTGGTAGAAAGAAAGAAGCAGCAAACCAAAAACTATCTGTATTACGCCTGACATCAGGTCGCCCAGCAACTTGGGCAATCCCTTTTGCAGAGTAAGCACATCAAAGAACCGGTTCATAAGTTCGGGGGTATGCAGATTAGAAAGTGCTTCTACTTTCATGCGTGGAATTCGGAACGTAAACTCCAGTGCTGCTTTGGTGAAGATTCTTCGTTGAATATATTCCACCAGGGTTATTTGCATAATTTGTAGCCCTCCGGCCGCCAAAATACCCAGCAACACAAGCCCTATAAGCAGGTATATGGAGCTAAACACCACACCACCGGAAACCAATTCAACCGTAGCCTGAATGCCCAATGGCAGGGTGAGCGATACAATACCCACAAAGGCTGCATAAATAAACACATAGAAGATGTCTTTCTTTTCCTCTCCCAATACCCTTAGCAGTCGCTTTACGGGCGAAAGTGGCTTAGGCACCTCGTCTTCGTCATGCTCAGACACCAGGCTCTTGTAACTAAACGTGCCCAGCAGAATAATCTCGCCACTCTCGTTTTTGATTAAACGGCCCTCAAGTTCTTCAAGGGTTATTTCCAGAGTCTCGCTTTCCGTTACTTCCTGAACAACCACCTCACCCTTCTTGTCCTTGTGAATAATTACCGGGGCAAAACCCGACTCAGTAGTCTTCAGGGCAATCAAAGGAATGCTTACTTCCTTAAGAAACGGAATCAGTTCATCGTCTTTCAACGGCTGATCGAGTAAAACCACCCGTACTTTGTTGGCCGACTCTAGCAAGTCACGCTTAAATTCGTACGATTCATCGATGGAATACAGCCGGGTACCCACCTGTAAATCCTGGTACAAAGCATCTTCGATGCCTTCACCCAGCAATAGCTTTACTTCTTTTATGGTGTTAGCAATGTGCTGATTGGTCATGTTTTATTCTTGAATAGCTTTTAAAACTAATTGATGGATGAACTCATAGTTTTGAGTATATACCTTGTCGTTGGCTCCTGAATGATCGGTAAGTGAAGGCAAATGCTCCGAAAAGAAGACTTGCTGATGAGCCGCCTGCAAACAGGTACTTATCAGCGAATGGGCATACGGATAATCAGGGTTTATCTCCTTAACTATGTCTGCAATGCGCCCACAGAGCGATTTAACCCCTCTAAAAAGGCCAAAGCTGTTGTCATGATCTACCTGTTTGGTTAGGTATGTTTTGTCAAATTCATTAATCACTATGCGCTGCAAGGCTGTTTCGTCTACATCTGGAAATGAATTATCGTATGTCTTTTTCTCCGTTACCAAGCGCAAAGCTTTTGATAGTCTCAGGTAAGGGTCGGCCACGTTGTTGGTCTCAAATTCAATCTTATACTCCAGCCACGTCCAGTACCACGTAATAAGATACACCAAAAGCTTGTGTTTGTTTTCAAAGTATCGATATATCGAAGCTTCGGTAGAATCTATAACCAAAGAAAGTTTCTTGAACGTAAAGGCTTCGAGCCCCAACTCGTCAATCATTTGAATGGATTGCTGTACTATTTTTCTCCCCAATTCGGTGTCTTGAGGATCTTTTAAATACAGGCATTCATTCATTTGCAACTTAAGCAGAGTGGCCATGCATTAGTAGGTTAATTTTACTTTAGATAATAATAGTATTACTATTGTTAAAATTAGTAATACAACGTAGGCAGTTTAATTTTGTTCATTGGCTGCGAAAAAAAACGAGAATATTTTTTCAATAAGGCTTCAAACCCCTGACTTACAGAAGACTACGCGATAAAATATTTCGGACCGGGCACAAAAAAAAGGATCACTCCCCAGTGATCCTTTCCGTATTTTTACAAATACCCCCAAATAACAAAAGCGGGGGACGATTACTCGCCCCCACTCACCCTGTTTCAACTAGTGTTAAAACAGGATGCCAAGGTACTGTTCAGAACCAGACTGTCAATAGGAAAACCTACCTTGGTCTATCTCCTTTCAGCTTCGCCTTACCCGAGCCACTTCGTGACAAGGGAGGGTGAATTTTGCAGCTTCCAGCATTTACATGCCAATGCCTATTTATACTAAGAACAAGTCTTTTCTAAATTCCTCGCTCTCGTGGAGTTTGGCGCACCGTTTCCGGTGGGGCATTGCAACGCAGCTCGTGGCTGCGTTGGCCGTAACATACATTACGGCCGCTTCTCATCTACGGCCTGCTTTAATCACCTTTCAGCAGAAAGATTTTTAAAACGTCTTCAGATTACTCCCTTTCAAAGTTGTGATCTGGCACCTGTGGAGTGAGTCCCTGAAAGCCTCAGTTCCACACCACTGAGACTATTGCCTCAACGGTCGATTCGAAACGTTTGCTATTTCAGATTTACCTGAGTAAACCCTTTCATTACACTTTTTCAGGCTTCCCCTGAAGAGAGATTGAAGCCATGCTTCAGTTCTTTATCCCTCACTTGGTATGTCTAAGGTATCCTTAATAATTTTACGCGCAAACTTTGTAAGTCCTTAGTTTTCAACAAGTTTCCCACTCCCTAATTCACAAGGTTATACACAGGGTTATCCACATAGTTATACACACATCTCTCAGCTTCAATCATTTAACATCTTCTACCTCCTATTTAAGCCTCTTTCGGTTTCCATAAGAAGCTTTCTATCTTATACTGCCATTTGAGGCATTTTTACTAAAATTGCAGCCTAATTGAAACGACCATGAGCGAAAACGAAAAGCACGAATCCCTGAACTTTATTGAGCAAATGATTGAGGCTGATTTGAAATCGGGCAAACGACAGGCCGTGCATACCCGTTTTCCTCCTGAGCCCAATGGCTACCTGCATATAGGTCATGCCAAATCTATTGTGCTAAACTTTGGCCTGGCCGAAAAATACAATGGCACCTGCAACCTTCGGTTTGACGATACAAATCCGGTAAAAGAAAGCACCGAATATGTAGACGCGATTAAGGCCGATATCGAATGGCTTGGTTATGAGTGGAACGGAAAGGCGCGTTATGCTTCAGATTATTTTGAGCAACTCTACACGTTTGCCGTAACCCTCATTGAAAAAGGACTTGCCTATGTAGATGAGCAAACAGCCGAACAAATAAGTGCCGGTCGCACCAACCCTTCTACCCCCGGGATTGAAAGCCCGTTCCGAAACCGACCGGTAGAGGAAAACCTGGACTTGTTTAAACAAATGCGCGATGGTGAATTCGAAGAAGGCTCGCATGTACTTAGGGCCAAAGTAGATATGAATTCGCCCAATATGCATATGCGCGACCCTATTATGTATCGCATACGCAAGGTGAAGCACCACCGCACAGGCGACCAGTGGTGCATTTACCCTACCTATGATTTTGCCCATGGGCAGTCGGACTCCATAGAAGAAATTACCTACAGCCTTTGTACCCTCGAGTTTCGTGACCACCGGCCTTTATACGACTGGTTTATTGAGAAACTGGGCATATTCCCTTCGCAACAAACCGAGTTTGCCCGGCTAAACCTGGGGTATACTGTAGTGAGTAAACGTAAGCTGCTACAGTTGGTAGAAGAAGGGCATGTTTCCGGCTGGGACGACCCCCGAATGCCTACCATAAGTGGTTACAGACGCAGAGGCTACACCCCGGACTCCATTAAGAACTTTATTAAAAAAGTTGGAGTAGCCCGGAGAGATGGCATAACAGACATTGCCTTACTGGAACACTCTATAAGAGAAGACCTGAATAAGAAAGCTAATCGTGTTTTTGGTATTCAAAATCCGCTAAAAGTGGTGATTACCAACTGGCCGGAAGATAAAGTAGAAATGCTTCAGGCCGTAAACAACCCTGAAGATGAGTCGGCAGGAACTCGTGAAATGCCATTTTCGCGCGAAATTTATATTGAACGAGACGACTTTATGGAAGACCCTCCATCGCCTCGAAAATGGTTCCGCCTTGGCCCCGACAGAGAGGTTCGGCTGAAGTATGCTTACATTGTGAAATGTACGGGCTTTAAAAAAAGCGAATCGGGAGAAATTGAAGAAATCTACTGTGAGTATGATCCGGAAACAAAAAGCGGACAAGACACCAGTGGTAAAAAAGTGAAAGGAACCCTGGGTTGGGTATCTGTGGCTCATGCCGTTGACGCAGAAATCAGGCTTTACGACCGTCTTTTCAGAACAGAGAACCTGAACACTATAGAAGACGACTACCTGAATCACCTCAACCCCAACTCGCTGGAGGTGATTGAGCACGCCAAGCTGGAGGCATCATTGGCCCACGCAAAGCCGGGGGACCAGTTTCAGTTTGAGCGTCAGGGATACTTTATTGTAGATAAAGACAGTTCTTCTAACAAATTGGTATTTAACCGTACAGTGACACTAAGAGACAACTGGGGTAAACAGAATTAATGGTTAAATTCATGAGACTAACACTCATGAAATGACCCTTCGACTACCCGTCTTTTTTTGTCTTCTATTAATGACTCTAAATGCTTTTGAGCTTACTGCATGGCAGCCAACTCAAAAGCATTTTTCATTAAAAGAACAGGCCGATTCGCTCTATAAAGCTCAGCAATGGGCCGAAGCCCTGGCACTTTTTCATCAATTAGAAAACCTATCTTCATCCGATTCAGACAGGGCATCCCTCCTTTCCAAAATAGCCCGTTCGTATTTTAATCTTTCCCGCATTGACGATGCCATTGAAGCCTATGAGGAAAGCTTGCATATTCGTTCACAATACCTACCTGCAACAGACACCTTGCTAGCTCCTACCTACGCTATGCTCGGCTATCTGTACAGGTATTATAAGTATGACGATCGCAAGGCGCTCCTCAATTACAGGCAGCAGGCCCATTGCATTGAAGACCACCCTGAAAGCTTCGATGCACAAACCTCTTTTTACAATGCCTATAATCTGGCTACTACTTATCGGTTAATTGAAGACCATGAAATGGGGCTCAACTATGCATACAAAGCCCTGCAAATTGCACACAATGAAAACAACGATGGCTTTAGAAGCCTGAGCTATTCTGTAATGGCCAATCTGTACAACGCCCTAAACCAAAATGAAAAAGCCATAGCAGCCTATCAGGCTAAGATTGAACTTACACCTGCCTCATCCAAAACAGCCGCTGAATTGGTTACAGACTATAACAATATGGCCACGGCCTATCTGGACTTGAATCGGACTACTGAAGCCGAACACGCTTTACAGCAAACCATTGATCTCCAACAAGGAAAACCCATTTCGGCTCGTAGTTGGCTTATTTACGGCAATCTACGTGTAAAACAAAATCGGCCCACAGCTGCAAACAGGCTTTACAACAATGCACTGAACAACTCCAATAGCAACAGGGAAAAAGCAGTGATTCACGCCCAAATTGGCAGGGCCTATGAAGACCACAATCACCTGCACCAGGCCATAAGCCACTACAACCTGGCCATTGAACTGGAAACCAAAGAAATGTTGGGAGAGGCAGTCTCTCTCTCCGAGGTTTCAACCCCCAATCCTTTTCTTTTCAGAGTTCAGAGTCACCTTGCTCGCAGCAAAGTGAAGCTTTTTAAAACCAGTTCGGAATACCATTGGCTCAAAGAAGCTCTCGATAGCTACGACCGTCTGTTGGATTTTGCCGGCAGGCAGCGAGAACAGTTTGTAACAGAACAAGCAAAACTGGCTTTTCAGGGTTATGCACATAACCACTATGAATCGGCTTTAGAGGCCCTATTTTTAAGTAAAGATTCCCTACCGGCCGAAGAGGTATGGAATAAAGCCTGGGCATATATGGAAGACAGCAAGGCTCAAGACCTCCTTGAATCTATTGGTAGGGCCAAAAACTACGCCTTCATAGCGGTAAGTGACTCCATTCTTCAGGCCGAAAGCGATCTAAGAGACAAACTGGTACGCCTTACGGCCAGTTTGCAAGCTTGCGAGGTGTCTGCCTGCCCCGACTCTCTCATTATAAACCGCAGAAGGCAACTGCTGCAGATTAACGAAGACCTGGAGCAGATAAGACTACTTGTAGAAGAGCAATACCCAACCTACCATCAGGCCCTGGCCGGTAGTGAAGCCATTTCGCTAGATGATTATGCGAAGCAGATGGAAAACAACCAGACCATCATGTATTTTATGGGGCAACACTATGTATACTACCTGGCCATAGCAGGTAATCGAGGAGCGTTTGGCCGCCAACCCATAGACCATCAGTTCACACAGGAGCTAAATAATTTTCAGAACCTGGTACACCACAGGCTGCTCTTCGCAAATAGAGAGTCTGTCGATTTTCGCACTTTCACCAACTCAGCTTATGCTTTATACACCAAACTAATGCCCTCAGGGCTCAAAGGTTCTTCACAACAGTTGACCATCATTCCCGATGGTGCCCTCAACCAGCTTCCTTTCGAGGCACTCCTTACCCGGCTTCCATCCCACAAAACCATTAACTACAAAAGCCTCGACTACCTGATTCATCAAAAGGAAATTGCCTATGCATTTTCGGCTGCCCAATTGTTGAGCCAAATAAGAGCGCAAACCACCACCGAACCTGCTAAAATCATTGCCTTTGGAGAACCAGCTTCGCAGGAATTCAGCTCCTTAAAAGGCTCCACAACCGAGCTGCAATACATTAAAGAGTCGGTTAAAAACAGTCGATTTTATACAGGGCCAGCAGCTACTAAAGCAGAATGGCTACAGTCGGTAAAGTCAGACCACAATATTCTGCACTTGGCCCTTCATGCCTCGGCCGATACTCTTACTCCCTTGTATTCAAGTATCTATTTTAGCCAAGGGGAAAATACAAACAACAGGCTTCAGCTTTATGAGCTATATGAATCAGGAATTCGTTCTCAGCTGGTTATTCTATCGGCCTGTGAAACCGGCCTGGGCAAATGGCAAAAAGGAGAAGGAGTACTTAGTTTGAGTAAGGGCTTTAGCTATGCCAATAACCCCAACCTTATTATGTCTTTATGGAAAGTAGCCGACCGGGCTACTGCAGAACTTTTTAAACAGTTTTATAGGGAAATAGCTGCTGGCCAACCTGTGGGCAACTCGCTCAGGCAGGCAAAACTCCAATACCTCAACCGGGCCGATGAGCTAAGTGCTCACCCCGCCAACTGGGCCGGATTCATTCAACTGGGCAATGCCAGGCAAACTTTTGAGTCTGCACCCCAACAAAGCCGGACTTACTGGCTACTGGCTCTTGCTCTTGCTCTGACCACAATAGGCATGGTAGTGTTAAAAAAAGCCCGGGCCAAGAAGGACAATATTCTTGAGCCCAGACTTTGATATTGCTAAGCGCAACCACAAACAATCCACTGCCAAAGCGTGTACAGTATATACACTATAGAGGCAGCACCAACAGCGTACCCTCCAAAATAAACTGGCGGAGGCGGTGGTGGTGGCTTGTGGTCTTCAAGTACTCGGTTGTCTGTGCTGTCATCATTATCAGTTTCACTCATGGCTTATTGGTTTTGGTTAAAAAATATTACATCTCTTGTAGGAGTTCATTTGCCCTTTCTGAATAAGACGAATCACCCTCTGCCAATACCTTCAACTGTTCCTTTGCCTTTTCAGTCTCTTTTGTATGTAAGTAACAAAGTGCCAAATACCATCGCGCTTGGCTTACAAGTAGACCTTGCCTTCGGAGTACATCTTGCAAGTGCTCTATGGCTTCGGTATGTTCGTTCAACACCATATGAGCCTGAGCACTATAAAACAGCACATACTCTTTCTGTTCTGCTTCTAGTATTTGGTTAAAGAGCTGCACAGCTCTTTCATAGTCTTCATTGTCATAGGCCAAAAAGGCCTGTTCTTCTTTAGTAAGTGTTTCGTTGCTACGCGTATTGGGAAGCACCACATTCGCATATACCTCAAAATAATTATTGTACAGTCTTTTATGGCTTTGGTTTGCTCCAAAATACCAGGCCACAACACTTACTACTCCCACCAGGAAAACGGCAGCCCAGCGCATAATCAGCGAAGGCCCCAAACTTCTCTGCTCACCTTGCGGCTCTTCTAAAGGGTTTCCAAGATCTTTTTCCCAAGAATCCATAGTGTGCCTCAGCGCATTTCTACCTGCTTGCTCTATCCCCTCCTTCAGTGCTACAAAATCCTCCTTCAGAGCTAGAAAGTCTTTGTCTTCGGACAGTCGATGCTCTACCTCAGTCCGTTCCTCTGCCGACAACTGGTCGTTCAAATATTGTTCTATGCGCTCTAAGTCTCTTTCCTTCTCCTCCATCTAATTCCCTCCGGTAAATAATTTTCGTAGTCTGTTCAAACACTTATACTTCAAGTTCTTGGTCGTATCAGTGTTTTTATATTCCAGCGCCAGCGTAATCTCCGCCAGGCTCATTTTCTTATAGTAGTATAGTTCCAGCAATTTCTGGCAGGGATCTCCTAACTGATGTAATGCCTGTTCAACCTTGTTGAGCAGCGATTCTCTGCTCAATCGTTCGTCAGTCGATTCTGCCTCAAAGCGGCCCGCTTCGGGCTGCTTTAACCTAAGCTCGCGCAACTCCCGGATTTTGTTTTTCCCAATACCGAAAATATACGTTTTGGGATCGCTGGTAAACACCTGCAACTTGCCCGAAACCACATTTTCATAGAACTGTACCATGCTGAGCTGGTAGGCCTCTTTGCACTCTTCAAAATCAAGATCGAAGTGTTTGTTGGCCCATACCATAAACTCACCTCTGTACATTTCATAGACCTTTTGCAATTCAGCATTGTCTCCGCGCCTAATACGGTCAATCAGCGATCCGCTATCCATTCAAATGCTATCCTTTAATGATCTTATAGTGAAAAAGGTAACCCTCCACTATGGAAAGATTTCTCAAAAACTCATTCAAAATAGACAATTGTATGCTTAACAAAAAGTAAGGCACCCCTGAGTCGCTCAGGCGTCTTTGAACGGTAATTCAATTTTTTTCTTTTGCCTGGGTTACCTTTTTCTATTTCTCCCATTAAGGGTGCTAAAGTTTCTCGAAAACGCACCTTAAAATGAGAGAACACCTTATCATAAAGCTCCATAAACCTGTTTCCAGGCAGTTCAGCTCCTGGCAACAGCTTATTCATGATAAATCCTCTCCACAATTTTCACTTGCAGCCGATGTAGACTCCATACTGGAGAAAAACCAAGTACCCGTTTGGGTAACCCATGAATATGAAAAGGCCAAAAAGTCAGGATGGTCGCCCACAGAAGTAAAGAATGGGCTCAACCGAATCTACCGTCTCATTCTTCGTAACAAAGCCAGCATACCCCAAAGCCTGGTAGACCAAATAGCCTTGCTTCCGGAAGTAGAGTATGTTCGAAAATTTGAAATTGCATCGGCCGAGCTGCCAAAGTACGAAGCCCATTCAGTACTGAACGACCAGTTTCCACAGCGAGCGCAGGAAAAAATCATAAAAGAAGCCCATCGGTTCACCCAGGGCCACCCCACCATAAAAGTGGCCGTGTTAGACACGGGCATTACGGCTACCCATCCGGAGCTGCGCCATGCCCTCTTAGACGGAAAAGACTTTGTAGACATTATAGATGGCCAAAGCGACTTTGTTGGCGATTTTTTAGGGTTTGATAATGATCCGGGCGATGAGGTTGGCCATGGCACTCATGTAACCGGCATTATAGCTGCCCGCGGGCTTCATATGCCCATGGGGCTTTCGCCACGCTCAAAAATTATTCCGGTGAGAGTACTAGGGGCCATGAGGAAAGGTGACTCAGTGGTTGGTGCCGGCATAGTTGATAATATCAATGCTGGGTTAAAATTCGCCATCGATGCCAAGGCCGACATTATTAACATGAGCCTGGGCATTAAACATTCCGGTGGCGGCCTCCCTCACAAGGAGGTAATCGACTATGCCAAAGACGAAGGGGTAACCATTGTGGCTGCAGCCGGCAATGACGGCAGGCACCAAATGTATTATCCCGGAGCTAATCCTTATGTAATTGCCGTTGGTGCCTTAGATACCAACGGTGAAATTGCCCCCTACTCCACCTACGGTGCCCACATATCCTTTGTGGCTCCGGGCACCAATATTTACAGCACTTACCTGGAAAATAAGTATGCCTACTCTAGCGGCACCAGCCAGGCTGCTCCTTTTGTAACCGCACTTATTGCGCTTATGAAGTCTTATGCCAAAAAACGAGACAAAGCCCTCTCCGACTCGAGCATTAAAAAACTACTAATGCTCACGGCAGATCGAAAAACAAGAAAACTAAAAGAAATGAAAACCGGCTTCGGTGCCGTCAACCCTGTTGACGCCCTTAAGCTACTGGATTATAAGTTAAACTGATACACATTATGAAAACCAAAAACGAAAACAACGGCACCGTAGAATCAGTAGGTTTAGACTACCAATTACTGGAACTGGTAGCCAATGATTTTAGAATTGCAGCTCCCCGGCTAACGGCAGATGAGCACAGCAAACATGCCCTCAAAATCCTTAAAGAGAAAGCCTCTAAGGAGCATCAAGCCAAGAGGCAAGAGCTTATTAAAGCGGGCTACTCCCTCACTATCGATGAAGTGAGTAAAAAAATCAATAAGAGCGGTATACACAATACCCTCCGGTATCTGCTGGCCGAAGAAAGCCTCTATGTAACCATTCTTCATGAGGTGATTCTCAAAGAAGGAATTACCGATACTCAGGGTATATACTCCAGAGTATCGGCCCTGACCAATCGCATGAAAGTAGAGTTCTTCAGCGAAGTTATCAGGCATGTGATGGACGATGCCAACATTGACAAACAAGCGGTTTCCATCAAAGCCCTATTAACGGAGGTGATAAAGAAGAACCCCTCCATTAATGCCACTCAATCGCCCATCCTAAAACTTATCGATGAACTGGACGATTTGGGCCTTATTCCTGATCTTATAGAAGCCTTCTTTTCTCGCCCCAAACCTGAGGTAGACCCTTCCAAAGCCACCGATGAAGTCAAAAAATCAATGGCCAATTACCTTATGAGTGTAGGTCTGGTGGTCACTCAGGACGCCATTAACAACCCCTCTCAAAAATTCGATGAAGCTCTGTTTTACGCCTATGCTCAGGCCATTAAAAAAAGCTCGAACGGTGAAGACCCCATAAGTAATTTGTATTCCAACACTTATGACAGCGAGTGGGACTATTCGGTAGATACCTTTGAAACGATTGAAGAACAAGGAGTAGACAAAGAAAATATTTATGCCGCTGCGGCTCTTTTCTACATTAAAACACTAGGCGATGACCTGGGTATTTTCAGAGTTGCCGATGCCATTATTCTGGCCTGGACTCAAGGCCGACTGGACATTCCACAGGGAGAAACCTCCTCAAAGTTATATCGCTACTACAAGCTTCGTGAAGAACGCACCACTATGGAAGAAAGAGCCATGTTCTACAAACAGGTGCTCAACATTGGCGATGCCGAAATGCTCGATAACATGGTGGCCAACGAGGAGTTCTCACAACTGTGGGAGGTGCTCATGGAAGAAGTTGTACGCTACATAGAAAAATATGAGTCGGCCGACAGCCCCGATTATATTTCAAAAACCCCTGTTTACCAATCGCTTAAAGACATCCAGTATAACCTTACCACTCGTACCAGCGGCATGGTAAAAGCTATGACCCGCGAAATGTACGCCCACCTGCAAAGCGCCATTGAGATACTGCGTGAGCAAACCGTAGTAGACCAACTGGGCTATGGTTATCAGAAAAGCATGTGGAAGGTAATAGAGCGCGTAAGCCAGTCAGAGTTTGACTCTATTCCGAACGTTTCGGCCCTGAGAAGAGCTGCCATAGAAGGCAATAAGCTGTTGCGTTGGATAGCCGATTTCGATGAAGGTTCTGTTACAGAAGAAAACTTTGTTGAATTCCTTCACATTGCCGAGAACTTCATCATATCTCAAAGTCAACTCATTGATAATGATGACAATGATGGCTATAACGAGAGAGAAATTGACAACATGTTGGATGAGGATAATGATGATTGGGACTTCTAAACCCAGAGGCCACCATTCACTCATGTTCAAAAACCATTAAATCATTTCAACGATGACACAAGAAGAACAATTAAAGGAAATAGCCCGGTCTAAGGCGCGCAATGCCCTGGCACTCTCCCCTTCTTTCAGAAGCATGCCCATAAAAGACCAGAAGTCTATTTATAGAGAAACCGTAAAAGCAGAATACGACAAGCTGGCCCACCAGAGTGGTTTAACCACCGCCATGGCCAATGTGCCCAAAGCCAGCGACAACATTGACGACAGTCGCCATGCCCCCAATTATGAGGCTGGAGTGGATGCCTTCAAAGACCTTCAGGAAGACATTAACTTTGCCGATTTTGTAGGGGACTTACTGCGTTCGGTTTTCGATGCCAACATGGACGTAATGAAGTCGCAAACAGACGATTACATCCGCCTGATGAAACAGGCCACAACCGATTTGGCCTCGTTCATCAACAAAATTGATGATACCACCACTTTTGCCTATCTGGCCGAAAACAACAGCGATGAATTCGGCATGTCTTTTCAAGACCTGGATGATGACTCAGACAGCGGCAATAGTGGCGATGGACAAAAGACGGTGCTAACAAACTCAAACGGTGAACCTGTAGACCTGGGAGACAACCAGATAAAAGCCAAAATAATGGAGGCTAAAATAGCCATGGCCAAAGAACACCGTACCGCTTTGCGCGAAATGATACTCATGGGGGTTACGCGCCTGGTGGTAGAAAAAGGTAAGGTAAAAGCCGGGGTAGTGTTCGACTTTAAGGCCAACCGGAATGTGCAAAAACAAGACAAAGCACTTAATAAAAACTCAACCTCCAGTGGCAAGTCGAGCCGTGTTGGTGGAGGTTTGTTTGGCATTTTCAGAGCCGGAGGTGGTAGCACAAGCAGTACCAGAAACACCAACATGAGCGTGAGCTCGGCCAAAAGTGTGGCCAATGACGAACTCAAAGCCAAGCTTATGGGTGAAGTGGAAATTGTGTTTAAGACCGACCACTTTCAGTTAGATAACTTTGCCCAGATGTACGGCCCCGTTACTAACAACGGTTCGCAACAGGCCGCTCCACCAACCAGTCCAACACCTAAGTAGTTGTGGCCCTGGCTTATCTAAAATATGAAGGTAGCTTCGGAGGAAATCATCACTTCACCTTCGACTTGGGAGCCAATCGCTTCTTCAAGTTGGGTGTAGGGCGCGAAACCCGAAGATCCAAGCGATCAGGGCTTAGGTTTATAGACAATGTCTATTACACCACCCCGCTCAAAAACATACCTGAGCAAGCCCTGGGAAGAGGTAAGATAGTATTGCCTAACGAACGCCTTCAGGAAAGGCAGTCGTATGTGCAGCTAATTAGCTATGCCGATCGCAAACAAACGGGGGCAACCTTCTCCGACCTGATAAGCATTCGAATGCTGTCTTCATTGAATGGAAACGATGGAGATTTCACCATGCCAGAGTTAGGATTTTCAAACCAACAAACCATGAATACAATTAACATAGACCATAAACCACTTACACTAAAAGAAGAGCAATATAGCGATGCCATGTTCATTCAAGGGTTAATTGCAGCCATACCGGGAGTTATAAGTGCTGCAGGCCCCATACTCAAAGGATTGGTATCGGGTGCCGGAGGAGCATCGGGCATAGCCAATATTGTAGGCAGCCTGTTAGGTGGTGCCGGAGGAGGCCTACTCAACGGTGGAGCTACAGCAACCGCTCCTGCCCAGGCAGGCAATGGGA
Organism: Roseivirga sp. UBA1976; assembly: GCF_002336325.1. Taxonomy (NCBI): domain Bacteria; kingdom Pseudomonadati; phylum Bacteroidota; class Cytophagia; order Cytophagales; family Roseivirgaceae; genus Roseivirga; species Roseivirga sp. UBA1976. The sequence goes on from NZ_DDDQ01000088.1 coordinate 23,225, forward strand.
GAGCTTCCATAGACCTTACGAATCCTGAATTTCTTAACCTGGTCAAAACTGTGCTCGAAAAACTCCCCAACCTTTCCACCGCCAGGGCACAAAGCCAATATTCCGAAGCCAAGGTGGCTCCGGCACTGGCTGCTCTGATTCCCATGCTCCAGAAGGTGCTTTCTCCGGAGGTAATGAAATCAATAATAGAAAGCCCTAATAAAATGCTGAACACCATAATCGATGGCACGGCCAAGCTAGACAAGCAAGATATGGAGCATCTGGAAAAACTTAACCCGGGTGTAGACGACCCCTCAGTGGAACGAATTCTGGCCGGAATGAGCCTGATGCTGGCAAGTAATGCCAAGGCCATCCCGTTTAAGCAGATCAGATCAGTAGATTTCGACTTTAAACTCAAAAGAGCCGAATCGGGCAAGTCTCAGAGCAAAGCCTTTCTCAAAGGTGCTGCCATTAGGGTGCCCATTCAGGTGAGTACTCCCAAAACCCTGCCCGAAACCATTGTGCAGGTAATTATCAAAGACCCTGAAAAACTCACGGTGTTTGTAGAAAAGAAGTTCAAAGTGCCCACCCTCCAAAATGGGGAAGTTTTGGACACCATTTCTTTCGATGCCCATGAACTGCTGGATGTACCTTCTAACAAAGACCTGCTGCTTTGCCTCTCGCTGGTCTGGAAAAACAGTAAGGGACAAAAAATAGGCACTCAGAAAACTACCCTGGTCACCTTTACTTCGGCCTATATGTTTGGCCACGTGGGAGGTGTGGTAGGCTCATCGGCTCCTCTAAACGATGTGAACCAGCACAGGGACTTCTGGCACAAAGTATGGCAAGCCGACCTTAAGGGTTCTACACGAAAGGTCACTTTCGACACCAAGTACATTTATCAGCTTTCTAACCAAACCAGCAGGAATGCACAGAACCAAACCCGGATAAAATGGAATAACCCGGCAGAGTTTGGAGAGGAGCGGAACGTACAGGGCAAGTTGCTTAGTGGCTTTGAAGCAAGCATTACATTGCTCAACCAGCTATTGCCTCGTGTAAGCGATTACCCTTCGCTTTCCCAAGATCAACTGGAGGCTCTAAGCAGCGACCACTTTGTAGGGCAGTCTGCTTTTTCGGCCCGAACACAACTGGAGTTCAGAGGAAGAACCGGAGACACTTTAGCACTTTGGATATTTCCCGAACTGCAAATCAGAGAGATTGTATTGAAAAAGACAGCTGAGGCCGACCTCAACGGCCAGCCGACAGCCTTTACCGAAGAAACCGTGCACTTTGGGCTACCTGCCGCGGTGCACTTTATAGGAGTAAGTTCAGACCGATAAATCATTGACATGAAAAACCCAACAAAATATCCCATAAAACAGGGCCTGAGCCAAAACATGAACATATCGGGCATTCAGATTAATGGAATGAAGGTATTGTTCGAAGAAAAGGTAAGTCTCATGCCCATTAAGACCGTGAACATAAGCCACAAATAATATGGAAAAAGAGTCCTACCAATTGATTGATGAGGCCCTAGCCCCAGTTTCCGGGTTCTTCAGCGATATGATTGACATAGCCGGAGAATTGCGCGATGAGGAACAAGGCCTTAGTCTCTACCTGGAAAATATGAGCATTTCTACTCCCATAGAAATGGATGTGATAATGACAGAAAGTGGAGAGATGGTATTAGGTAGTGCTCCACCCACACAAACTGTAGAAACCTCATTTATGCCTGTTTTTCATCAACTCAAAGTAAACATAAGCCTGGAAAAAGATGAGAAGTAACAATCAATCGTGGAAACTGGAAACCTTCATTGACACGCTCACTGTAGAATTAGACAAAGTGCGCGAAACTTTGGCGGTAAAGGCACTCAACAAGCCACTCACCTATTCGGTGAAAGATGTTGAACTGGAACTACAGATTTTTCCTGAATTCGATGGTGACGACATCCGCTTCTTAACCGCCAAACCAGGTCAGCAGGGAGCCTCCAAAGTCTCCTTACAGCTGGGTTCTATTACCGACAGACAGGTGAGGGAAACATCTAAGGCTCCCAGTGCCAATGACATTTCTATTGAAGAAGTGGAAGACATAGATCAGGAAACCAAAAAAGAGCTTAGAAAAATAGGAATCACCAGCGTGGGCGATCTGAAGAAGACCGAACCGATTCTCAAAAAAACCGGCAAACCCATTAACTACAACAAACTGGCCAATCTCATTAACAGATCCAGGAGAGATCAGCACGCACCGCGCATTCAAAAAGTATCCCTCTCTCAGGCCAATAACAACCGCTTGCTAGACATTCGCGGAGAATACCTGGCTCTTAGCAGCGACTTTACCCCGGTGGTAAAAATAAACAATAAGGAAGCACAGGTACTGGAAGCCTCCGAAGAACTGGTTAGGGTTATAATCCCTCAAGACCAGACACTTAGCCAAGCCAATGAGGTAATGATTGCCTTTGACCCATACGCATTGTACACACTGAACTTAAAGAACTAATCATGAAGAATCGATTAAACGCCCTTCAGAAAGAATTGAAACGGACCTCCCCTGCCAAACGGCACCGGGACTCTCGTCCTTACATGTTCAACAAAAGCGAAATTATTGTTTCGTTCAAAAATGGAGTCAATCAGGCAGCCGTTTCCGATTATTCTCTTCAGGTTATAAAAGACCTGCTCAAAGCTGCCAATCTCACCAAGGCCACTATTTCTGACAGTACCCGAACACCCGAAGATCAGGCCGCCATTATGTACAGAAATCTTGAAAACGAAGGAGTAGAAGCTCAACTGAGGCTCTATGGAGCCAGTGGAGACAAAGTAATTCAGGAGTACGTGAGATTAAAAGCCGAAGGCAAAAGCAAGAGTGAAATAATAGCCGGAATGCTAGCCAAAATTAATGCCTTGGGCCCCACTAACGTTTCCCGACATACGGCCGATCCAAGCCAGGTAAACATCATTGACATTGCACCCTCATCTATAGAAGACAAACCCGCTTTCGAGAAAGCCATAAAAACAGAAAGTCGAATATCGAGGTATTTTTTGCCACCGGACGACCCTGCCTACCATATCGAAATCCCTCAAAACCAGGCTGTAGCTCAATCGCTTCGACTAACCCGACAAAGCCGTTCCGAGCAGTTCTATGACGACCTCTCGGCCATTCAACTTCAATTCAACTCAGAATCTATTGAAATAACCCACGAACAATCAGCCGAAAGCGCAATTAAAGAGTTTTTCAGTCCATCAGAAGAAGCCGAAGCGCAAGGTTCTTTTGAGTTGGTAAACAATGACTATGTATACAAAGACGACTCCCCTAACACCGCCTCTCCCCGAAGAGCTACCATTGGAACAGATAAATTCTCGGACCTTAAACCGGCAGAACCTTCAGATCAGGTAGACAGGGAAATGAATCGCATTGACCAAAAGCTCGATAATCCTTCCGGTGGCAACAGTTCTGCCGTATTGGCCAAAGACATTCCTGACTTCGACCGATTGGAAGAGGAAGTTCCCGATAAACCCGATTCAAAAACCAAAGAGGAAATAGATTTTGCCAAAGATCTAAAAGCCATACTGAGTGGTGAAAAACTCTACGATCCGGAAACCAAAAACCTGGTAGATCACAAAAGAGAGGTGCATTTGGACGATGAAGTACCCGAAGCTCCTTCTGCCCCTGCCAAAGCCGAAGCTACTCCCCCAAAAGAGCAGGCCGCTGCTCAGGTTACCAATGAGCCCTACGACTTATTCGAGCAGATTGAGAAAAACCGAAGTACGGAAAAGGGAGCCTCTATTGCCATAGAAGATGATTACCTGGCCTTTGAAGACCTGGAAATGCCTCCGGTATCAGCGCAATCTAAAAACACCATTGTGAACATAGAGGTGTTGGAGCAAGCCGATAAGACCATGGACAATGGCTTTATTCCGCAAAGGGCCTCTGCTGTAGCAGGAGAATTAAGAGCCACCAGCGTGAGTGACATGGTACAGAAAGTATTAGCACACTTGCAGCCGGGACAAAAAATTGGAAGACTCACTCTAAGCGGCCACGGAGCCAAAGGCAATATTTCTGTAGGGGCCGGTATGGGCAACATCGGAGGTAAGATAATCAATGGTGATGCTACCCTATGGAAACCGGAACTGGCTAAGTTAAAGGATAAGTTTGACGAAACCCGTGGAGAACTCTTTCTCAGAGGCTGCAATGTGGGAGCCGGACAGGCCGGAAGTAAAAAACTTAAGGAACTGGCCGATTTTCTAAACGTGAAAGTATATGCCCCCACAGGCAAGGTATACGACAGCTCGGAAGAAGCCGGTTCGGTACATCAGGTGGCCTTCCCGGGTTCTCCGGCTCCAATACCCAAAAAAACACCTAGCGAAGAAAAAGCAGCCAAGGCCACAGCCCACACCAATCCAAACAGTATGCTCTTTAGAGGTTTAGAAGAAATACTATTCAGTACCCGTGAAGAAATAAACTGGAACGAGAAACCGGAACAGGCCGATATTAGCAAAACCGATAGCGAGTGGATTGGCAACTTCCAAACCCAGTTGACACCCACCGATGCAGCCGATCTGAAAGGGCTTGCGGCCAAAGCCAATGGCCTTGTATTCCTCAAACGAGGGGGCCAATACCAGCACCTTACAATCTTCAACGACTTCCACCATTTGATAGACAAAGACTTTACCCTGGCCTATGAACTTAGCCCCCACTTGCGCGAGCAAGTATTGACCCTCTTCGATCCCAACTCCAAACTCTCTTACAATAGTTCGCAAAGGGCTGAAGACTTTGGTACTAACACCACCGTAGATATTACGGTGATTGATCACAACAATGATGGTTACCTGGGAGGCAGTGCACTATTCACTCTCGGTGAGTTAAGGGCCGGAAGCGTGAAAGACATGGTCGATAAGGTACTAAACCACCTCAAAGAAGGTCAAAAGATAGGCAAGCTTACCATTATTGGCCATGGCAACAAAGGCATTATAGTAATGGGTAGTGCCAAAGTACTAAAGACCAATAAGTACATAAACAGTAACGAATCAGAGTGGAAACCACAACTGCAAAGACTTAAGGGCAAGTTTGCCGAAACCGGTGAAATTTTTCTGAGAGGCTGTAATACAGGAGCAGGTACCAAGGGGGCCAACAAGCTCAAGAAGATAGCCGATATAGTAGGTGTAAAAGTTTCTGCTCCCACCGGCAAGGTTTATCCGCTTTCTGAAGAAAGCGGTTCTAAACACCAGGTGGCCTATCCGAACAAACCGGCTCCAACCCCTATTCCAACACCCACTGAGAGCAAAAAACTTAAGCTTTCGAAAGCCAAATCCATTGATATGACACCAACCGAATCCATAAAGGCCATCATGCTGCATGCAGCCGGGTTAGACGATTTCCCCGCTAACCCTGCCGATTATGCCGTTATGGAAAATAGCTCAGAATTCATTCAGCAATTTGTAAATGGAATTGACTTTAGCCAGAAAGAAGATGCCTCACAGCTTGCGGCAATTATAGATGCCCAATTGGTGGTAATAACTCCGCAAGGACATAAAACCTATCAGCTGTTCAACGACTTTGAGTTGATCGCTGTTGGCAACGAATGGGCCAGTGCCTATAGCGTGAGCTACGACCTGAAGCAGGCCATACTGCAAAAACTTGAAAACCGGAACGACTCTACTCCATCAGTCTGATCGCTATGAAAAGGGGTAAACTGTTCATATTACATCATGACGTTCAACGTCATAAAAAGGCCAAACCTGCTCCTGACCGGCTAGCTGAAGCACGCATGGTTCAGTCCGGTCAGGTAAGGTCTGGCTACTTCGATGACCTAAAGGCCATTGAACTGAGCTGTAATGAACAGCCAACCATTCCGGTACTACCCAACTCTCCCGATTATTCTCAGGCCAAAGATGCACTCCACGAAGTAAAGCAACTGGAAATAACTGATGGGTTTTCAGACTTTATGGACTCCGCTTTCGAAGATCAATTCGATGAGTTTTTTAACGAAAACCCGGAAGAGATAAACCATTCTCCCCAGGCCAGTAGTGAACAAAGCACAGCTCCACCAAAGCAAAAGAAGCAGCCAGTGTACTCACAGCCTAAGGCCGAAACAGTACCTGTCGACTATTCCGACCCACATCATTTATTCGATCAGATTGGCAATAACATAGCCAAAACGAAAGCCATAAGCCTGGGTGAATTTTCTATCGAAACCAGTGAAAATGCTTCAACACCTCCGCCACTCATGGGCGAAGATGAATTAAACGAAGACTTAAACCTTTTGAACAATACAAAAAAACATAGTGATGAGAAATAGAATGCTGGCGATACAACAAGAGTTGTTAACCAATAACCCAAAAATGAAGAAAGTGGCCAAAGCCAGTGCCAAGCGCCACCTGCACAGCGCCTATAACAAAAGCAATTACGATAAGTACCTACCCATAATAGGAAGGGTATTAAGAAACGGACAACCGGTTAGCGGTGCTGAAGTGGCATTTGTACAAATGGTAAACGATACCGGCCAACGCATGAACTATCAGGTACATACAGGCAGCTCTATAACCAATCAGAACGGAGAGTTTTTTATGGGCATTCAGTATGAGAACCACAACTTTGCAGCGGTCACTCAAGCGACTATAGAAGTAACCGTTAATACGGAAAACCACAATATGGTCACCCAAACCGGAATAGACTTAAGAGCTGCCATGGGAGCCGTTTTCCCTACCACTACTATGGACGCTATTCTTACTCTCCTGAAAGCACCCAATCCATTCAGTTTGATATCCACCAATTTCGTTGGGATTGCCGCCATCAAAGACATAACTATTCAATAACACTGCTATGAGAAACAGAATATTATCTATACAACAAGAGCTAAAAGCACCCGGTGTAGCCCAAAGCTACTCCCTCATTGGTGTAAATAAAAAAAGCAGGAGTGCTCGGCCGGGCGGACTATTGGCACGAACTAAAAGCAAAGATCATGACAAATACCTGATTGTGACGGGTCAGCTGATTAAAAACGATAGTCCGGTGGCCAATAAAAATGTGGAATTGGTAGGGCTGTGGCATGAGAACGGCTACGCCATGTCTTCGACCAACTATATTGCATCGGCCAAAACAGACGCCAACGGGTATTTTAAAATGGCACTAAAGTATGATCAAACCAATACCATTGAAGTGGCCGCCCGAGCTTTGGTAAAAATAAAAGTAGACGGGCAAGAGTACTTGCTGAAACCAAAGCCTATGGCCGATCTCACACACATGCTTTCTATTATATTCCCAGGCGATATGAAAGGGGCTATTCTAAAGTTTCTAAAGGTCAGAAACCCAATGAAGCTTATCTCAACCAATTTTATTGGTTTGGCCACGGCTCAAAAAGTACCCCTAAAATAAGGCAAGCTATACAGAGAGGTGAGTTCAAAACCAGATTTTACCACCTGCCACCCACGGAAATACATTTTCGGCAGGCCACTATAAAGTCTTACTTTTGAGCCAACCTCTTTGTTTGCCATGAGTCTTAACCCCACCCGTATCCACCAACTATCTCCGGGCGATATAGCCCTTGTAGGACTACCATACGATGAAAACTCTTCTTTTCTGAAAGGGCCTGCCCTGGCTCCCCAGCTCATAGTGGATGCCATTAATTCCGACTCAGCAAACTTCTACACTGAATCTCTCATTCAGATAGCAGATATCCCCCATCTCAAATGGTGTGGAGAAACCAGTCTCTCTGACTATTGGGCAATTGAGAAAACAATTGACAGCATCCTTGCTAAGGGAGCTATACCCTTTAGTCTTGGAGGTGATCACTCCATTACCTATCCTATTGTTAAAGCAATGGCCAAAAAGTATGCTCAACTGAGCATTCTTCACTTCGATGCCCATGGCGACCTCTACGATGTGCTGGATGGCAATAAGCTTTCGCATGCGTGCCCCTTTGCCCGAATAATGGAAAACCAATATGCACAACAGCTCACGCAAATAGGCATACGCACCATGACTCAGCATCAAAAAGAACAAGCCGATCGGTTTGGAGTAACCGTAAACACCATGAAAGACCGGCACCAACTCAAAGGCTTGAATCTGGAGGGACCGGTTTACCTGAGTTTCGATCTGGATGTGCTAGACCCGGCTTATGCACCGGGTGTTTCGCACCATGAGCCGGGTGGTTATTCCACCCGAGAGGTACTTGATATTATTCAGTCGCTTGAGCTCGAAATTGTGGGTTTAGATGTGGTAGAATACAACCCCAAAAGAGACCTGAATGGTGTAACGGGAATGGTTGCCGCTAAAATTGTCAAGGAGCTGATCGAAAAAGTGCTTTAATTAACCTCTATTGCCCTTACCAGCACTTAGGACTACAGCTTCTATGCCCCGGTGCCATATCTGTAGAACTCTTCCAGCTTATCGGTATTGATAAAGTCTACACCCAGCTTTTCCATTTGCTGCCAACTATTCCGGTTATCCGGAATTGCCCAGAAACGAAACTTCTTCCCCTCAGCATGGGCTTCTTTTATCAGTTTGCTGATTTTCTTTCGATCTGCCTTCGGCAGTTTCCCCTCACCATTCCATTGAGAGTAGGCTCTAAAGCTCACACTAATTACCGGCATAATGTGGCTACCAATACCCTTACCTAAGTCGTCCGGCCGGCCATCCAGTGCGGCTAAATCCGGGTTGTCATTCACCAACCCAAGCGGTCGGTTGCCAGAAATAAAGAGTGTAACAGGCCCTTCTTTCTCCACTCTAGTTTTGGTGAGTTTAGTAAATAGGTGTGCATACTTTTTTTGCAACTCAGCCAAAGCCATATACGTGGTGTGAGCATCGCTCTTAAAGTCTACCATTAAGTAAAAAGGCAAGTCGCTATTCGCATAGACACTGCCATGGTTAACCCTCACTATACTATCCAAGGGTTGAAAATAAAGTGCTTCGAGTGTCCTTTCTACCGAGATATCTTCATAATCATGCGCCACAAACAGTTCACCATTTACCTCAAACACATCTGCTTCAATTGAAGTAAACCCGAAGGAATAGGCATCTAAGAGTGGTCTTTCATGGTAGTAATCATTGTGTGCATGAGATTTTGGCAGGGGCTTTTGTGCATGAACACATAGCCCTGAAAAAAGCACACACACGAGTATTAATGTTCGCAACATACTCAGCCCATATTAAGGTTTGGCAATATGCTCCCAAGGGCCGGTAATGGCCAGGGTATCTCCGTTTTCCTGAATATTCACAAAAAGGGTTTTTCCTGAAGGTGAGAAAGTAACCCCGGCAAATTCCGACTTGGAACTCCTATTGCAGGCTATATCGTACAACTCTCCTTTTTGATTGATACCTCGTACATGGTTCAACTCTCCATTGTCTTCAGTAAGTACCACATCGCCCCAGGGCGCAATGCACAAGTTGTCGCACATATGGAGTATGGTTTTATCGGCAGACTCTGCAAATAGCTCCAGCGTTTGGTCTTCCGGTGAGTATCTGAACACCTGACCAAACTTTTTCGGGCCACCATTGGTACAGGCAAAGTACACTTCCTTATTGCCATACCACATTCCCTCACCTCTGGCGAAACGAGCCGCTCCTTTATCGAAACCTCTGTATCTTAGATCATCTTCTTCAGAATCTACATTGTCAAGGTCGATCCACTCTACTTCTAACTTTTCATTGGGTTGAATGGTGATCTCTTCCCAGTTTCGGGTATCGAAACCTGGTTTATCCTTTATGGCAAGGGCTTGTAAGATACCTCCGCTATGCAAGTCGTTTTTGTTATTTGGTATAAACCGGTAGATCAGTCCATCATGAGTATCTTCGGTCTGGTACACATAATGTGTTTCCGGATCTACCGCCACAGCTTCATGGTTGAAGCGCCCCATTGCCTTAATTGGCTTGGGTTCGGCCACCAGAATGTTTTCAGAAGCCGGCACCTCAAATACATATCCATGATATTGCTCTACCGGGCCTTCAGGTCTGGTTACGTCTTCTTCACAAGTGAGCCAACTACCCCAGGGGGTAATTCCACCGGCACAGTTACGGTAGGTTCCGGCCAGACTCAGGTATTGTTTCTCAACCTCTCCGGTTTCTTCATTGTAAACCAAAGTGGTGGTTCCTCCTAAACCCGGGTATTCCGAATTACCCGCATCGAACAGGTTTTCTGTCCCAAAAGACTTCAGGTTTTCATTTTCATTGCCAAAAGCACCTTCTTCCTTTCGGCCCGGGCTATTCTCATGATTCCTGACTATTATTACTTTGCCGTCTGCCGCTTCAAAAGTCCCCATTCCATCGGGTCGGGCAGGTACTTTCAGGCCATCGTCCATGGGGTCTCCCCATTTGGATATAATCTTATAAGAAAAGCCCTCGGGTAAATCCAGGTAGCCCTTAGGATCACTGATAAGTTGCACTTTACCATTGGATATCGCTTTGCCGGCACATCGCGAGAGGGCTATAAAGCCAAGGCTCACAACGGCTGATTGTTTGATGAACTTTCGTCTGCTGTTGGCGGTCATGTCTTGATTGAAAGTGTGAGAGGCTGTTTCTAAAACTTGTTTCCATCATCCTAAACTCATGGAAAGCCATTCGGGGCTTTGTATCTATTTAGAATGACCGTATAAACGTTCGAAACAGCCTCATCACCATTACTAATTGAAAATAAACCTAATCTACTTTAAATAGCTGTTGATGTGGGGCTCAGGGCATGAACCCTTTGTTAAATCTATTTTACGAAGGCTTCAACGGCCTTTCCGGCTCCTTTGAGTTGGTAGTTGAGTCCCAACAGTTTAGCTACGGTAGCTGCCACCTGATTTTGATAGTATTGGCCTGTTTTTACCTCTCCCAAGGCCGGAGTATCGGGGCCAATAGCAGCCATCCAGATTTGATCTGCTCCTTTTATGTCAGTTCCGTGGCTTCTCCAGGTATCCAGCGGCTCTGTTCCTCTGCCATGATCTGTAGTAATAATCAAAGTGGTTTTATCCTTGTATTGAGGGGTAGACTGAATGTACTCCCAAATTTCTTTGATAAACTGATCGGTTTGCCTGGCCGACTTCAGGTAGTGATCATACTCCCCATCGTGGGCAAAATCGTCTGTTTCGCCATAGGCAATATATACGAGCCTTGGCGAGTGTTTTTTTACATATTCCATGGCAAAATGGTGCGTAAAAGCATCAAGTCTCACTCCTCCCCAGGGGCTTGGAATTTCGTCCTGAAGCTTATTAAGAAATTGCTCTTTTTCAGAAAGCGGCTCATCAGTAGATTTTTCGAACCCGGCATTTACGGGAACTCCGCTCCTTTCTTCGTTGATAATGTATGGAAAGACATCCCAGGAACCAAAAGCTGCCACTTTGCCTTCAAAACCTTTTTGCTTGTGAGCAAACTCCAGTATGGTTTCGTTAGGATTCTGAATTTTTGCGTTGGAGTTGATTCTCTCATCATCTGCTTTACCGGTCAAAATCTCGTTATACCCCGGGTAGGAAAACCACATATTGTTGGTGCAATTGACCAAGCTTCCCAACTCTCTGTTTCCTAATAGCTGACCTTCTTTGGCCAAGGTGTTCCAGAAAAAGGGCATCAGTACCTCTCTTCTTTCAGCAGGATTTTCTCTCCAAAAAAGCTCCCTCAGTTCTTCTGCGTTGCCCACATAGGTTTTGTTGCCTATGAGTTGTTCATCGGCACCGGTATAGAGTTCCTGCCAACGAAGCCCATCGAGCGTAATAATGAACACATTTTCGGTTTTATATTGGCCACAGGCACTTAGTGTTACAAGGCACAAGGCCAGGGCTATTATATTTTTTTTCATTTCTTCTTTTTTTAATAAGAGGTTATGGCCACCCTTACTATGACCATAACCCTAAATCTAAAAATTAACTAACAACTATGATTACTGAACATCCCACCAAACCCGTGTGGTTAGGTTGTCCGGCCCCTGTCTTTGTATAGCGGCATTATAGTTTTCTTTGTTGAGTGCCTGAACACCTGAAGGATACATGAACCTTACCGGAACGGTGGCCTGCACAGCTCCCGGTCCGGGAGTTATCTGTGGCACACCGGTTCTTCTCCAATCGAACCAAGCCTCTAAACCACTGAAAAAGTTGGCGATCCACTTTTGCATAGCAATTTTCTCTAATCGCTGAGCAGGAGTACCCACATAAGCCACCTCCGGTTGAGCGTAATAAAGAGCATCGGCTTCTACAGCATCTTTTATGGCATGGTAGCCTCCCACTTCCAGGCGTTCATCGTAATAATCGAATGAAGCCTGAATACCGTTTCGGTAATAATCTGCTGCTGTACCTGTAGTAATAAACCCTCTTTCTCTAGCCTCGGCCAATATAAACTGAAGCTCGGAGTAGCTCATTATCATGGCTTGTCTGGCAATTGGCGAGGCCAATGAATTGCAAGCCGAGCAAGAGAACATAAGCCCCAGTCTGGAGATGAAGTTAGAACCTCCTTTGGCAGGATCGCCACTTGGCGAATACTGAAGAGCCTCCTCATCGGCCAGTCCATTAGGCACTCCCTGGTAGTCATCCCAGTCGCCAACCAGCCCGGCTCCAGAGTCGGTAGTTGGCTGAGCATAGGCAAAAAGCCTGGTATCGTTGAGCGACTTGAGTGTATTCTCCATTTTTTCACTCAAACGGTATTCATCGAAAGAGCCCGAACGGGTGGTATACAAAGGCTGCTGGTTGGGTAAATCGGCCAGGTATTGCAGAGCTACATTGTCTGCATTGCTCTCCATTATCGGGTGATCGACCGGGTTGCCCACAATGGCCTGCATGGCCGCACTTGGATCTATACGATCGGACAAGCGGAGGTGTATTCTGAGCAATAGAGAGTTGGCAAACTTCTTCCAGCGCAGTATATCACCATTGAACAGTATATCGCCTTCAATACCCGGTCCATTCACATCGAGGATGTCATTTGCCTCATTGAGCTGAGCAATTATCCCTTGGTAGATCTCTTGCTGAGCATCGAACTTTGGTAGGTTCACCCCTTCTTTGGCCATAGTAGCTTCAGAATAAGGCACATCTCCGTAAGCATCGGTTAGTACAGAAAATAACCAGGCCTGGTATACCATTGCCACTCCCAGAAAGTTGTTGTTGCCCGACTCTGTGGCTATTTTCTTAATGTTTTCAACATCGCGCATAATGTTGTAGTACGAGTTATAGGGCGAAGACTCCGGCCCCCAGTTGTACCGGTCTTCATTGGTAAACTGTATTTTGGCAGAATATTGCATTACCACGTTGCCAAGGCCCCAGGCCAGACCAGCACTCTCGTTTATTCCGTTTCTCAGCACCGTAGGGAGCAGCAACGAAGCCGGTACTTCTTCCGGACTGTTGGGATTCATGTTGAGCTCTTCGAAGCCATCGTCACAAGCCGCCAGGCCAAAACATACGGCTAGGACCGCTACTACAAATAGTTTATTGAAACTTTTCATTTCAGTAGTTTTTAAAAGGTCTTAAAATTTGATATTAAGGTTGAAGCCTATGCTTCTGGCTGATGGATAAGCCATGTTTTCGATACCGGGCTGCAGGGTTCCTCCACTCATGGCCATAACATCCGGGTCGAAGTGAGGGTTTTCTGTCCAAAGGGCCAGATTTCTGCCCACCACAGAAGCTCTAACAGACTGAATGAAGCTGTTTTGGAACCAGCTAACAGGCAGGTTGTAACTCACCCTCACCTCTCTCAGTTTTACGTAAGAGGCATCGTATTTGGCAGCCTCCACGTTGTTTCTCTCATAGTAGCGATTGTGCCAGTTTCTGGAACTGATTTTCACCGTGTTGGGAGAATATGAGCCGTCTTCATTCTGAATAACTCCGGGGGAGACTATGCCATTACCTTCTTCGGTTAGGTCATATCCGTTTTCGCGTCCGTAAAGAGTTTCTTTTAACTGACCGGATGTGCTACCAATCGTTTTGGTACGCGATACCACAATGCCGCCATAGCGTATGTCGAACAAAAAGCCCAGGGAAAGATTTTTATAAGACAGACTGTTTTGAATGCCCATCATCCAATCCGGGTTATAGTTGCCTTGTTTCACCAATTCTGAGCCTCTCAAAGGAGTTCCTTCGGCAGAATGTATAATCTGGCCATAGTACGGACTGTTTTTGTCTTCTACTCTGGCAAAGCCAACTCCGTAAATGTCGCCCATTCGCTCTCCTTCTCTAGCCTGTATATAGGCTCCATTTCTCGCTGTTAGCGTGTAAGCATCCACACTTTCATCGAGCTCAATTACCTTAGACCTATTGCGGGTAAGGTTCACGGAGGCATCCCACTTCAATCCGCTGGCATTTTCCAGTGGTGTACCGTAAACCATCAACTCAATTCCGCTATTCTGAATTTCACCGGCATTAATAATGCGGCTGCTATAGCCTGTGGCAATGTCGAGGGTAATGGGAATAATCTGATCTTTGGTGCGATTGTCGTAGTAGGTAAAGTCCACGCCCAATCGGCCGGCAAATAGCCTCAGATCGGCTCCAAGCTCATACGAATTGGTTCTTTCGGGCTTCAACTCACTGTTGGCCAGTGTAGAAGACTCTGACTTGGCTTGGGTACCACCCCATGGTGTGCTGGAGTTATAAACATTGGAAAGGCTGTATGGGTTGGTATCGTTCCCCACCTCGGCATATGCAAGCCGCACTTTAGCAAAAGAGATAAAGCTTGGCAACAAGAAAATATCGCTGAGAGCTGCACTAAGAGTGGCTGAAGGGTAGAAATAGCTATTGTTGTTTACCGGCAAGGTAGAAGACCAGTCGTTTCGACCTGTAACATCCAGGAAAATCATGTTTTTATAGGCAAACTGTCCGTAGCCATATATGGAATTGATTTTCTTTTCCTGATCATATTGTTCTACCTGAAGGTTTACGGCCGAGTTGGAGAAGTTGTAGATACCCGGAATTAACAGCTGAGGAGCAACCGTTTCATTGTAGTTATTGGTTTGTCTCATCTGGTTACCTCCAACTGACACGGTAAATTCAAAATCCGGATTCAACTCTTTGCTGTAAGTCAATAGGAAATCGGTGTTTTGCTCATAGAAGAACAGCTTGTCTTCTCGGTACATACCCTTTGGAAAGCGCTGGGTGCTGAAGGCTCTTCTTCTATCTCGCAGTTCGTTGTAGAAGTCTATTCCGGTGCGGAACATTAGGCTGAGCTCATCGGTAAACTGATAGCTTGCCGATACTGTACCAAACATTCGGTTTTTATTCTGACCGTTGGTGTTCTCGTAGGTAGTAAAGTAAGGGTTATCGTGGTAGTTGTAGTTGTAATTAAACTGCTGCTGACCTTCCAACCCCGGCATCCAGTAGTTGCGAAGGTTTTTGGTATTGATTTGTCTACCGTACCAAATCCACAGATACATTAAGCTTTCGGTACCATAGCTTATGGCCGGGCGATTGTCGCTTTGTGAATTTACATAGTTTACAGAGGCATTAAACTTGAGTTTCTCGGTCAGGTTAAGGTCGGTTTTTAAAGAAACAGTGTTTCTTCGCAAATCCGTATTGGGTACCATTCCCTTTTGGTCCAGATTGGTGTAAGAGAATCGCACATTGCCAAACTCGCTGGCCGAAGTAACGCTTATGTTGTTGGATAGGGTGACTCCTGTTTCAAAAAAGTCACTCACATTGTCCGGATTACTCACCCAAGGGGTTGGAATAATTGAGCTTCCGGCCGGGGCATTCAAATCTCCTCCCCTGTAACCATCCACATTTCTGGGCGAATCAAACTGAGGAATTAGTCGCCCGTCCATTCTGGGACCCCAGCTTTCATCTACACCATCGGCTATTCCTGAGCCAGACCCGTCTACAAAAGCAAACTGCCCGTTGTTTCCCTGGCCGTATACATCTTGCCACTCCGGCAGGCGCAATGGGTTTTCAAAGCTTACATTGGAATTGAGAGTAACCCCAAGGCCTCTGCGGCCTTTACCCGATTTAGTGGTGATGAGTATGGCACCGTTGGCTGCTCTGGATCCATAAAGAGCTGCGGCTGCCGGTCCTTTTAATACGGAAACTGAGGCAATATCGTCCGGGTTAATTTCTCCGGCTGAGTTGCCATAATCTACCTCCAGATTGCCGCTTCCGGAAGAGCCGCTCACGTTGTTGCTTATAGGCACTCCATCGACCACAAACAACGGTTGGTTGGCATTGATGTTAAGAGAAGATTCTCCACGAATAATTACCCTGGCAGAACCTCCAATGGAAGTACCTGAACCGGTAACCTGTACTCCGGCTACTTTTCCACTCAAGGCATTGACCATATTGGTTTCCCGAGCCTCCGTCATTTCATCGCCCTGAATTTCCTGAACAGAGTAGCCCAGGGCTTTGGATTCGCGTTCTACCCCAAGAGCCGTAACAACCACTTCTTGCAGTGAGGTTACCTGTTCTTTGAGCGATACATTAATTACCGTGCGGGTACCAATAGTTTCTTCTACCGACACGTAGCCTACAAATGAAAACACGAGTGTTTTAGCATCGGCCGGTACTCGAAGCGAGTACTTACCATTGGCATCGGTAACCATTCCTACAGTAGAACCTTTTACTGAAACTGTTACAAATGGAAACGGCTGATTGGTTGCTTCATCGGTTACGGTTCCTGTGATGGTTTTTTCTGCTCCTCCCGATTGTGGAAAAGCTATATTGGCCTGTGCAGTTGGGCGAATAAAGAGCCCTATTGCCACTGCCAGAAGAGTAAGCCAAGGCCCAGCGGGCAAAGGCCTGTTAGCACTTTTTTTCATAAATTTGAACGTTTATTAAAGTTGTCTTTTGGTTGCTTTAGTAAATTTTTGTTAGCCGAAGTCTGAGGTTTCCGCCAAGAAGATTCAGACTCGGAATGCGAAAAATGGAGTGCCTGCAGGGGCACTTCTTTGTTTTATATCAGTAGAAGTTTCTATTCATAGGCAGCTGAGTTTTTTTTCGTCTCATCATTACAAGTTTTCCAATACTTCCTCAGTTAAACCGAACGACAGGGTCATGCCGGCTCCACCAAGACCGTTGATTATGCTCACCCCCGGTTCAGGGCTCTCTACTATTTCGGTGGCTCCGTTAGTCATTTTAGGGTAAATCCCCATCCACCGTGAGCCTACTGACCAATCTTTGAACTGAGCAAAAGAGGCCAGATAGTCCAAAATCATCTGATCTATAAATTCCTGATTAAAGGGGCTCAATTGCCGGCCATATTCGTGCGAATCGCCAACAGTAAGCTCTCCATGACCATTCTGAGAGACCATTACATTGAGTCCCCATTTGAGGTATTCGGAATGATGCTGCTGAAAGTAGGCTTTAAGTGCTGCATGCGAAGCTACCCCCTTAAAGGCTTCGTAGTGAACGAGGGTGAGTCCACCACATAAGGCAGGGCCAATGGACCAGTTATCGGGTTGTGCCCTCAGGCGCATCATTTGAAGCTTGCACTTTGTAATGGCCAGTTCTGCAAAGCGCTCCGGATATAGTGTTTCAAAATCGGCTCCGTTACATACTACAATCACATCGGCCTCAAGCTTATCTCCTTTAGCAGTTTTCACATAGGGATGTCTCACTTCCACGGCTGTAGTGTTCCACCGGAACTTCACACCAAGCTGTTCATTGAGGTAATGGGGCAACCGGGCTATGGCTTCTCTTGGGTCTACAATTAGCTCCTCATTACTCCAAAGTGCCACTCTTAACCCTTCTTTGACAACTGCCTCGGAACGGACAGCCGATGGACTTAACAAGGTGTACTGAGGGTTTTGATCTACAAACTCTTCGAGTACGGCCTGTTCTTCTTGTCGATGGGCCAGGTGCAAGCTTCCTACTTCTCCATACCAAATTCCGGCCTTCTCGGCCAATTCCTTCCATATGCTGCGAGAGCGCAATGCACGCTCGTACAGTTTTCCTTTGGGTTGGCCAATAGGCCATATCATTCCAAAATTGCGAATAGAGGCACCTTGTGCTCTTTCTCCTCTTTCCAGCACCTCAACGGCATACCCTTTCTGTGCCAGTTTTCTGGCCGTTGCCAAACCAACTATGCCGGCTCCTATTACAATTGCTCTCTTTTTCATTTACTTCAATTCAATGCCAACTGCGCGCTTTGCAACACCTGACCGTGATACTTTCTTTTAAAATATATGGCCGCGGCTGTGGTCACAGCCAATCCAAAAACTGAGATTACCAGAAGGGATTGTTGGAAAAACAGTGTCCACGACATTTCTCCAAAACCTGCCAGTTCTTTGTAAAACAAAAAGCCTATACTCCCCAGGTAGCCAAAGCTATCGGCTACGTACATCAGAAAACCGGCATTGCCTTTATGCTTAAAGGTGGACATGAACCGATCGAAAATGACGCAGTTGAAGGGGACATAGGCCAAATACAACCCAAAACCTACGAGCATCATCCAGGGCAAAGCTTCTAACCGCTGCGCAGAAAAGGCATAGGTGCTTAAGCAAATAATGGCAAAGCCTATTCCTATGAGCCAATGATTGAGCATGAATGCCCGAAGATTATTCTTGACCAGCACCAGTAACCCAATGATGAGCAATACACCCAGTGCTACGGGCACTTCGGTTTGAGTGAATATTCCGGGCTGCTCCCCATAGCCTTGTTCCACCCAAATATTAGCCACAAAATTGTCGCGCACATCGCGCAAGAGGGTTAAAAAAACATAGGCCACTACCAGTAATAAAATGCCGCTGGCATATTGCCAGAAGAAGCTTCTTCTTTCGGGCCGGGCCATTGATTCACGCTTGTTTCTCAGGCGCACGTCTTCCGGGTTTGGTGGAGGTATCTGGTCAAGCAGCCAGACAAATGCAAGAAGCGGAACCACAAAAACAAGCCCGGTAAAAAAGGGCATCCACCAGGCTGAAACACTATAGTCGACCATCAAATGGGCACCAACAGTCTTTACTAATCCCGATGAAAAAATAAAGCTAACCCCAAGAAAGGCCCCCATAAGCTCAGTAGCTCTTCTACCCTCCAGATAACTGAACACCAGCCCCCAGACCATGCCTAACGGAAAGCCATTGACAAGGAGTAAGATCATATTGGCCGGCTTCGGAACCAAAGGAAAAAGCAGTAAAGCCAGCCAACTAAGAGCTATGAGCCATAGAATTTGTCTGGCTCTGCCTTTATCTCCACGCTCAGCGATAAAACGAATACCATAGAACTTAGAGAGTGTATAACCAATAGTCTGGGCAAAAATGAGCCATATTTTATAGTCAATACCTAGCCACTCCATATCGGCATAGGTAGCTGCAGTGAATGGTTTTCTGAAAGCATACATGCATGAGTATGTACCAAAGGCAGCTACTGCTCCCACCAATGCTACCACACGGTGGTCCGACTTTAAAAGGTATGCTTTCAGTGGACTCATTGGGCCTCGAGTATTTGGATGATTTCGCTAAATTGGTCGATGGCATGAGTAGCTCCCATACTGAGTAGTTGCTCGCGGGAGTACTGGTCGGAACTAATGCCTACGATAATCCCACAACCTGCATTCCTTCCTTCGTCAATATCGGACTGGGTATCGCCCACTTTCATAATGGTTTGCGGGTTTTCAACTCCCAAAGCCTCCATTGCCAAACGAATCATGTGGGGTTGCGGACGCCCTTCTTCGACCTCATCTGAAGTCACCGAAAAATCTATAAGGTCTTGATCTTCCCATCCCATTTTATCAATGAGTAAGTCGGCCGTAGACCGGTGGTAGCCCGTGTCGAGTACTACCTTTATGTGGTTAGATTTTAGGTAAGAAAACAAAGCGGAGGCTCCCTTCATCTCCTTTAACCCACGAGCACTCTCATAGGCCGCCTCTACATTCTTTTTAAAGAGCCTGAAAACTACCTCTACAGCTTCTTCGGTAATGGCCTCTCCACTCTCTCTCATGAGCAGGGCAATACCCTCTCGCTTATTCATGCCTCCAATTTTATGCACAATGGTTTCCAACGAGTACTCAAAACCAAATTCAGCCAATGCCTCACCCACACTGCGGTACACTGTTTTCTGTTCGTCTATGGTAGTACCGGCCATATCGAAGACCGCCATCTTTATATTTTCTTTAATCATTCTTTACACTGGTTTGGGCATGTAATTCATGCCTTTGCTTACATTTAAAAATTCCAAAAGGGTATTGTATGAAATCGGATATATTGAGCGCCATTGGCAAAAAGCTTCGGAACGTACGAAAGGAAAAAGGGCTGAGCCTTGCCGAGGTGGCCAGAAAGAGTGGCATAACGGCCGGATTGCTTTCAAAAATTGAAAACTTTCGAACCATGCCTTCCCTGCCTGTTTTGTATAAAATTTCGGAAGCTCTGGAAGAACCTCTCTCCGAACTGGTGAAACCGGTAGATAATGAGCCTGAAAGTTCATATACCATTATTCGCAAGGGTGAAGGAGAAATTGAACTTCGCTACGACTCTAAAGGGCTGACCTATGAAAAGTTGATGTCTCAGATTATTCACAACCATCCGGTCAAAGTGGTTACGGTAACAGTACAGCCTGGAGTTTTTCGAAAACCACTGGCCAACGATTCGTACGAACTGGTATATATGCTCGAAGGCGAAATTATCTATGGCCTTCTCGATGAAGAAGTTCATCTGAAGCAGGGAGACACACTTTACTTTAATGGACAGATTCCTCATTCTCTTAAAAACCCAGGCGACCAGAGCGCCATATTGTTCAAGACTTACTTCATGAACTCAGGCGACTGAATGGGCGGCCAAATAGTTCATATAGGTAAAATTACTAAGAGAATTCTTCGAGAAAATCCTTGGGGAATTGTTTAATGAAAGGGTAACTCTCTTTACTTAGAGTTAATAAATAAAATACTGAAAAACAGATTATTACGACCAATAGAAAAGCCTTCTTTACAAAAAGAAGGCTTCAATAGATTAAATTTTATTAACGTATTGACTTGAATATTTGTCAACACCTATGATTTACAAATAGTAAAATTCTATTTCAACTTTTGCAGTAGCTCCAACAGCTTGCTCACTTCTTCTTCGGTGTTATAATAGTGCACGCAGACCCTTACTATTTCCGAAAGCCCCTTTGCGGTCATGTCCAGATAGGTATTGGGGGTTCCGTTCCAGCTCACATTTATCCCTTCTTTTAAAAGGTATTGCTGAACCTGGGCAGCACTATGGCCTGAGACTGTAAATGAAACTATTCCGGCCAGCAGGCTACCTTCATCATGACAATGTACGTGAGGCATTTGTCCAAAGCCTTTGCGTACTTCATGGGCCAATGCCTGAATACGGTGCCATATAGCCTCAAGTCCTATGGCATGGGCATAGTCGGCTGCTGCCTTTAGCCCTAGTTGGTTGGCCCTGTTCCCTTCCCAGTTTTCGAATTTGCGCGCATCGGTGCGAATGGTATACGTTTGCTCTCCTGTCCAGGTGGCTGAATGAAGGTCTACCACATAAGGTGTGAGCTGCAGTAATACTTCTTTTCTCACATATAAGAAACCGGTACCTCTTGGAGCCCTCAGGTATTTTCTGCCGGTAGCAGAAAGCATATCGCACTTTATTTTTTCCACGTCTACGGGATACTGACCCACCGACTGGCAGGCATCGAGCAAAAAGAGAATGTTTCGGGAGCGACAGATTGATCCGATTTGCTCAGCCGGAGCCACATGGCCTGAATTGGTTGGAATATGGGTAATGGACACCAGTTTGGTGCGGGAGTTGATCATTTTCTCAAAGGCCTCCAGATCTTCATCGCCAGAAGCGGTGGTTGGAATTACTTTAACCTTTGGTTTTTTGGGGTGATGTAAATAGGCCAGGTAGTTGCTGGCATAGTCTGGCCGGTTACAAATTATTTCATCGCCCTCTTGCCAATCTATGGCCTGGAAGGCCGCATTCCACGCAGAGGTGGCATTTTCCACAATGGCTATTTCTTCTTTCTGCGCATTAATGAGCCTGGCCAGCGAATAATAAGTTTCATCTAACTCATTCGCTCTTTGCGCCTGAATTTCGTAGCCCCCAAGCAGAGACTCCTGTTTCCAATAGTCAATAACCGTATCTCGTACCACATTGGGAGGTAAGGCACTGCCGGCATTATTGAAGTGTATTACATGTTGTACACCGTCCGTTTCGGCTCTGAGTCTGGCAATATCTTTGTTTGAAAGCATAGTTGAAATTAGTGATCTAAAAAGTAATCCGTCCAATAAAAAGTAATCTATTTCTGAGTGAATGCTTCTTCACTATCTTTAGTTCAAAATCGTTCTGTATGCGCTACACCCTGACTACCATTTTTCTATTCTGTTTTGCCGGCCTCTATGCTCAGGTAAACACTACCGAAGTTGAAGAATTCATAAAAGAGTATGTGAAAGAACACCGAGCTGATGAAACCAAAATAAGAGCCATCCTGAATGAGGCTCAGTTTCAACAAGAGATTATTGATAAGATTAGCCGACCGGCAGAGGGCACAATGACATGGGAAAGGTATCGTAAAATATTTGTGACGGAAGAACGCACTCAGGCCGGCTTAGAATTTTGGAAAAAATACCAAAAAGAGGTTCGTACCGTAAGCGAACAAACGGGAGTAAATGAAGAAATCATTTTGGGTATTATTGGAGTAGAAACCTACTTCGGACGAATTATGGGCACTTACCGTGTCTTGGACGCCCTCTACACGCTCGGTTTTGGATACCCAAGAAGAGCCAGCTTTTTTAAATCGGAACTG
>NZ_DDDQ01000140.1:0-18344 GCF_002336325.1 Roseivirga sp. UBA1976
TCCGCAATGACGTCCTAAGAGGGGGTATTTTACTGCTTACTTACATCGAACTCAGGTTATTTTAAACCCTCTATTTCATTGCTTCTCAACCGTACAACCTTTCAACGTTTACCCACCAAACCAATTTGGATTAACCAGTCTACCGAGAAGGTCCAGACAACCGCCCAAAAAATCCCAAAGATTAGCATATAGAGAAATACTTGTCTGCGTGGCGCTCCAACCGTGGCCACAAGAAGTGCCCCACCCGGTGGGGAAAGAACAAGTGGGGTAAGAAAGCACACCCCAACTATACCATACTTTCTCCATATTCTGACCATTCTACGGCTCTTTGGCGAAAACTTCTTAGGCTTTTTAATAAAGATGGGGATAACCTGAGCTTTAATCCGCTCTCCTAAAAAGTTGAAAAGCACCACACTGGTCATCAATCCGGCTACCGTAATTACAATAATTTCCAGATTGCTAAGCCCAAAGGCTGGCCCGAGCAAAGGGGGCAGAATGGATTTTAGGCAGGCCAGAAAGTAAAGCCACAAATAATTGATAAGGGTTGCCAACATACTACAAAATCGTCACCAGGTAAGTAACGTAAAAGAGCAACAAGATGATGCCGGAAGGTGTTCCCAGTCTTTTGCGAAGTAGCATAAGCGGCAAAATACCTAAGCTTATTGCGAGCATCCACAGCATGTCGCTAGAAATAATGATTTGGTTAACATCAAGCGGATGAATCATGCTTGTGATACCAAGAATGGAGAGTATATTAAAGATATTGGACCCAAGTAAATTGCCCAGAGCCAAATCTGTTTCTCCTTTTTTGGCTGCAATTACCGAGGTAAAAAGCTCCGGTAAACTGGTGCCAATAGCCAATATGGTGAGTCCTATAATACGCTGAGAAACCCCAAGATCAGTGGCTATGTCTGCCGCACCATCAATAAACCAGTTGGAGCCGAAGTAGAGGCAGGCTCCTCCAATGGCTAATAAAAGAAGGTCTTTAAATTTCTCAAAAGTCGTGTCTTTGTCCGGCTCAATGGTATAATCCAGCTTCACCTGATCTTTCTTGGTTTTGATGAGTAGAACAATAAGGTAAATCACCAGGCAACCAAAGAGTATTCCACCCTCCCATGAGGTTAATTTCTGGTCGAGTACAAACAGATAGAGTAAAATGCTGGCAACCATGGTTGTGAGCCAGTCTCTGGTGGCTGTTCCTCGGTGAATGGGTATATAGCCAAACAGACAGGCAACGCCCAGCACCAAGGCAAGGTTAGAAATGTTGGAGCCTACCACGTTGCCCATGGCAAAATCAGGAGCCTCCTTGAGAGCAGCATTAAGACTCACCAGCAACTCAGGGGCAGAAGTGCTAAAGGCCACAATAGTGAGCCCAATAACCATGGCACTCACGTTAAACCTGAGTGCGATTCTCGATGCTCCCTTTACCAGAAAGTCTCCGCCCGCAATCAGCAGTACCAAACCAAGAACAAGTACAATAATATCCAACAGCATTCAACTCACAGTTTCCGGCCAAAGGCCAGGTCTCCGGCATCTCCTAATCCGGGCACGATATAATACTTTTCGTTGAGTTTTTCATCAAGGGCACATGACCATAGGTCGTATGGAGTGTTGAGTTCCCTCTGCAGATAGTCCACTCCTTCTGGTGCTGCAATAATAGTGGCAATGTGTAGCTTTTTAGGTGTGCCATTTTGCAACAAATGGTCTATGCTTTTTACAATCGATTTTCCGGTGGCCAACATAGGATCAACCACTACCACTACTTTATTGTTGAGGTCGGGAGCCGCCAAATAGTCCAGAGCTACCTCAACCGGTTCATTGGCCAAATGAGGTTTTCGGGCCGCGCCAATAAAACCAAATTCAGCCGAATCAAATACATCTTGAAAACCCTGGCTAAAGGGGAGGGCTGCCCTCAGAATGCTTATCACCACCACCTGATCGGCCAAAAAATGAGCTTGGCTTTTCACCAAAGGAGTTTCAATGGGGCGGGTTTCGTAAAGAAGTGTTTTAGAAATTTCGTAAGCCAGCAGTTGCCCCAGGCGCTTCATGTTATGGCGAAAGCGGAGCATATCGCTCTGACTCCCTACATGGCGTATCTCGGCTAAATATTGGTTGGCGATAGAGTTTTGCCTGTCTAGAATAAACATGAGCCTAAAATCTGCGGCAATTTATACTTTTATTCAGCGTCAGACCAATAATCTTACGGCTAGTCCTAATTTTGCACCATGCATAAGCTCGATTATTCCTTGCTTCACCAACTCTGCCGGATACATGCCCCTTCAGGCAATGAGATAGCCATGAAAGACTTTCTTCTCAAATACGTGAAGAAAAATAAATCTTTCTGGAAAGTAGAGCCGGAGATAATTCATGGTCCGGAATTTCAAGATTGCCTTATTCTAAAGTTTGGAAAACCAAGAACAGCCATATATGCCCATATGGATAGCATTGGCTTTACGGTTCGCTATCAAGACCAGCTAGTGCCTATTGGGGGGCCTAAGGCCGAAACAGGCTATAAGCTGGTTGGAGAAGATGCACTTGGCCCAATTGAGTGTGAGCTGGTAGAAAATGATGGAGACCTGCACTATAAATTTGCCAGGGGTATACAGCGCGGTACAGAACTCGTATTTAAGTGCGACTTTAGAGAGTCAGAAGAATATGTACAATCGTGCTATCTCGATAACCGGCTCGGGGTGTTCAATGCACTCAAGGTTGCCGAAACACTAGAAGACGGACTCATAATTTTTAGCTGTTGGGAAGAACACGGAGGAGGTTCGGTGTCTTATTTGGCCAGGCATATGGTTGAAAAGTGGGGGGTTACTCAGGCCCTTATTTCAGACATTACCTGGATAACCGAAGGAGTAGAGCATGGCCAGGGAGTGGCTATCTCTATGCGAGACCGCAGTATTCCCAGAAGGTCTTTTGTCAATCGTATCATCGAGTTGGCCGAAGAATCGGGTATTCCATACCAGTTAGAGGTAGAAGGAGCCGGGGGCAGCGATGGCAAAGAGCTCCAAGCCTCGCCTTATCCCATCGACTGGTGCTTTGTAGGCGCACCGGAAGATAATGTACACAGTCCCGATGAACTGGTACATAAAAGCGATATTGTGAGCATGATTCAGTTATATTCAACTTTAATGAAACGCCTGTAAAACCCACCACCCGAATGATCATTCACGACAAACAGTTTGAGCTGTTTATTTCTTCCAATCAAATTCAAAGTCAAATTGCCGATTTAGCAGAGCGCATATCGGCCGACTATGCCGATAAATGTCCCCTGTTTATAGGAGTGTTAAACGGCTCGTTTATGTTTGCCTCCGATTTGCTCAAAGAAGTAAATATTCCGGCCGAAATCACCTTTATAAAAGTAGCCTCTTATGCCGGTATGCAAAGCACCGGAAAAACCAGAGAGCTTTTGGGCTTAAGTCAGTCCGTAAAAGACCGGCACGTGGTGGTCGTAGAAGATATTGTAGACTCCGGTATTACCATGGAAGGCATTATTCATCAACTTGAGCAAGCCGGAGTGGCCAGTGTAGAGGTGGCATCGCTTTTACTGAAACCCGAATGTTTACAAAGAGAAGTAGACGTTAAATACGTTGGGTTTGAGATTCCTGAGAAATTTGTGGTTGGCTACGGACTCGACTATGATGGTTTAGGGAGAAATCTCAAAGATATCTATCAATTGAGGCTCGACTAGTGATTATGCTTTATATTTGTGCCTTTCTAAAAAACCAATCTTCATGATTAACATAGTTTTGTTTGGCCCTCCGGGCGCGGGTAAGGGAACGCAGAGTCAGAAAATCATTGATACTTTCCAACTTAAACATATATCTACAGGCGATTTATTCAGAAAACATCTGGGCGAGGGGACCGATCTTGGTAAGAAAGCACAGTCTTATATGGACAATGGAAAACTTGTGCCCGATGAGGTTGTAATTGGTATGGTCGATGACTTCTTAAATGCCAATAGCGATGCTAAGGGCTTTATTTTTGATGGATTTCCCCGAACTGTGGCTCAGGCCGAGGCTCTTGACGAGCTTTTGAAAAACCGCAACACAAAGATCGATCAGATGATCATGCTGAATGTGCCTGAAGATGAGTTAAAGAGAAGATTGTTGGAAAGAGGAAAAACCTCTGGCCGGGCAGACGACCAGAATGAAGAAAAGATAAACGTAAGAATTCAGGAATATCTCAACAAAACTTTACCGGTTGCAGAATTCTACGAAAAACAAGGTAAGGCCAGCAAAATAAATGGGGTAGGCACCATTGACGGAATCTTTGAAGAGATATCGTCAGCCATAGAGGCCCTTCGATAGGCAGTAAAGACCTTACTCGTTTGGGTGATGAGGGGCAATGCAGGTACCCCTAGAGCATCTGAGAGTAAGTCTGTATATTAGAATAAATCAATCAATGGCAGGTTCCAATTTTATCGATCACGTACGGCTTTATTGTAAGTCGGGCAATGGAGGTGCCGGCTCGGTACATTTCAGACGAGAAAAGCACGTTCCTAAGGGAGGCCCCGATGGCGGCAATGGAGGCCGGGGAGGCCATATTATTTTACGTGGCAACAAGCAAATGTGGACCCTGCTTCACTTGCGGTATCAAAAACATGTATTTGCCGAACACGGTCAGCCCGGAGGAGGACAAAGAAGTACGGGTGCCGATGGAGCCGACATAATTCTCGATGTACCGCTGGGTACTGTGGCCAAGACTGTAGAACCGGAAGAAAAGGTTCTGTTCGAAATTACCGAAGATGGAGAAGAAAGAATCCTTCTTCAGGGAGGTCGTGGAGGCCTGGGCAACGAAAATTTCAAAACAGCGACCAATCAGACCCCTCGTTTTGCTCAGCCAGGAGAAGCGGGAGAAGAGGCTCTCTGTGTATTGGAGCTAAAACTTCTGGCCGATGTAGGACTGGTTGGCTTCCCCAATGCCGGAAAGTCAACACTGCTTTCGGTGCTTTCTGCGGCCAAGCCGGAAATTGCCGATTATCCTTTCACTACCCTCGTGCCCAATCTGGGCGTGGTGTCTTACAGAGACCATAAGTCTTTTGTGATGGCCGACATTCCTGGTATTATAGAAGGAGCAGCCGAAGGAAAAGGCCTGGGAATTCGTTTCCTTCGACATATAGAACGAAATTCGATCCTTCTTTTCCTTGTTCCTGCCGATGCCACTGACATTCAAAAGGAGTATGACATTCTGCTAGGCGAACTGAAAAAGTACAACCCTGAACTGCTCGATAAAGAAAGAATACTGGCCATTTCCAAATGCGATATGCTCGATGAGCAAATGATGAATGAAATGGAGGAGCTTCTCCCCAAAGACATAGAAAGTGTGTTCATTTCTTCAGTGGCCCAGCAAGGATTACAGCAGCTCAAAGACCTCATCTGGAAGAGGCTTAATGCCTAACCTGACAACGGAGTCTTTGCCCTAATAAAGGCTTTATGCCATATTGACACCTTTCACGGGCTTGGCAAAAAAATTGTACCACCGCACGCGGTTTATCAAAGTAAACAATGGCAAAGGAAAAGAAAGCGAATAATAAGCAAGAACAGAACGAAGTATTGGAAGCTGAAAAGCAAACTGCCACTGAAGAAGCTGTAGCCGAGAAGGAACAGGAAAATGAGCAGGAACAAGAACTTTCGGCAGAGGAGAAACTCGCTATAGAACTCGATGAAGCCAAAGACAAATACCTAAGGCTATATTCAGAGTTCGAGAACTTTAGAAGAAGAAGCGCCAAAGAAAGAATAGAGTTAATTTCAACGGCCTCTTCCGATCTTATTAAGGAGCTTCTGCCAACAATAGATGATTTTGAAAGAGCGAAAAAGGCCAACGAAAATCAGGAAGATGTGGCAGTGCTTAAAGAAGGTTTCGACCTTATTTCATCCAAGCTTTTTAAGACCCTCGAGTCTAAAGGGTTGAAGGTAATGGAGACAGAAAAGGGAACCGATTTCGATGCCGATTTACATGAGGCAGTAACACAGTTTCCGGTGGAAGACGAATCATTGAAAGGTAAAATTATAGACACGGTAGAGAAAGGATACTATCTGGGAGACAAGGTAATTCGTTTCGCTAAAGTGGTGATAGGAGCTTAATATGGCAAAAAGAGACTACTACGAAATACTGGGCGTAAGCAAAAATGCTACTGACGATGAGCTAAAGAAGGCCTATCGGAAGATGGCAATAAAATATCACCCGGATAAAAACCCGGACGATAAAGAGGCGGAAGAAAAGTTTAAAGAAGCTGCCGAAGCTTATGAAGTCTTGAGCAACAAAGAAAAGAGAGCTCAATACGACAGATTTGGCCATGAAGGTATGCGTGGTGGCTTTGGTGGAGCCGGTGGCGGCATGAATATGGAAGATATCTTCTCCCAGTTTGGAGATATCTTTGGCGGGGGAAGTCCATTTGAAAGTTTCTTTGGAGGAGGCGGAGGCCGAAGACAGCGAAAAGGCACCAACCTGCGCATTAAACTAAAGCTCACCCTCGATGAAATAGCCAACGGTGTTGAGAAGAAGATAAAAGTAAACCGTTTGGTCAATGCCGAAGGAGTAACCTACAAAACTTGTAGCACCTGTGGAGGCTCCGGCCAAATGAAGAAAGTAGTAAATACTATGCTTGGCCAAATGGTGTCGGCCAGCACTTGCCATACCTGCAACGGTTCAGGACAAACCATCGATAAAAGACCTCCGGGTGTAGATAGTACCGGACTGGAAATGAAAGAGGAGGTTATTCCTATTAAAATTCCGGCCGGTGTAGCCGAAGGCATGCAGTTGTCTATGTCGGGCAAAGGAAATATGGCCCCCGGTGGGGGAGCTCCGGGCGACTTGCTCATTGTAATTGAAGAAATAGAAGATGAGCAGCTCAAAAGAGACGGCAACAATGTGGTTTATGACCTGTACGTGAGCTTTATAGATGCTGCCCTCGGTGGCAGTATGGAGGTGCCCACAATTGACGGTAAAGTGAGAATTAAAATAGACCCGGGCACTCAGAGTGGCAAAATTTTACGTCTTCGTGGCAAAGGGATAAAAGATATTAATGGTTATGGCAAAGGAGACCAACTCATTCATGTAAATGTTTGGACTCCCAAAAACCTATCGAAGGAGGAAACGGAAACTCTGGAAAAACTAAGACACTCCGATAACTTCAGGCCTAATCCGGGAAAAGGAGAAAAAGGCTTCTTCGAGAAGATTAAGGAGTTCTTTTAACGTATTATATTGAGGCTGCCTCAAAGGCCAGGTGAGTGTCGCCCTGAACTGGCCTGTCGGTAGACAAGTTCAGAATGACGAGCTTTGCGGCTTTTGAGACAGCCTCTTTTCTATGTAGATTCCCTCCAACTCAGGAATGACAGGTTGCTTTTTTTAGCCCCACAAAAAACTTCTAACTATTTTCAGGTAATTCCCGTATTATTCGGTTTGTAATTGATTGCAACCCAACGTTTAAACAAACCGTAAGCAAGAGCATGCAAAAAATACTTTTTCTGTTGGCCATTATAGGAGCAGTTGGAATTGAAGGGCTGGCACAGACAAAGAAACACTTTACTGTAGAAGCAAACCCAGCGTGCGAGAAAGTTAACTTTCTGCTCAAAGCATCTTCCGGTACCTGCGAAATAAGAACCCGGCTGGGTGAATTACCCATAAATATTATGGGGCATCACAATGAAGACTACATTTCTTCCGATTTCGGACAGCGCATGGAGGGCAGTACCCTGCACACCTGGCTTAGCTTAAAAGACAACGGAAACGAAGGTTTTGGTGCCAAACTCTCCAAAATATTCGGTAAGAAGACTACCGATGAGGAAAACTACTGGAACATTTACTTTACCGATTTCAGGCCATACAGGCTCGATTTGAACTATGGCGTAGGTAAGGCATATATAGACCTCTCCGATATTGCCGTAGAAGACTGCCGTATTACTTCCGGTAATGCCCATGTAAAAGTTGGCTATCTCTCCAAAGTTCAAAACCGTATGGAAATGGATACTTTCATGGTGTCTGTAGACTTAGGAGATGTTGAAATTGAACGCCTTGACTTGGCTCGTGCAAGAAGTATTCTGGCCGAAGTGGGTTTTGGTTCGTTGGTACTGGACTTTGAAGAACAACCTCAGGTTTCGAGTGATATATGGGCCAGAGTGGGGGCCGGAAGCCTAACCATTAACCTGCCTTCTAACGAAGTTCCAGTAATTGTTCGAATGAAGGATACCTCCTACAGAAAGCTTAAGCTTCCTTCAGGATACGAAAAAGTTCGTGAAAACGTATTTGTGAGCCCCGGCTATAATACAGGAGCCCAAAACATCCTTACATTCAATATAGATCTCTCCATGGGCAGTGTGGTCTTTACCAACGACTGATATTCGCAAACACCATATGCCACCAAGCGGTAAGATATTCCGCTTACGCTATTCATCTGTGTCAGTTCTTCTTATTTGTTCAAATTAGATTGGGCTTTTTAGGGTAAGCACTCAAAAGGTACTAACTTTTATTCCAACTAAAACTCAACAATTTTGAACATCTTAGAGGCCAATCATGTCACCAAGCGGTATGCAGAGCATACTGCCCTCAATGACGTTAGCATTAGCATTCCTAAGCAGTCAATATTCGGCTTGCTAGGTCCCAATGGGGCAGGAAAAACAACCCTCATTCGTATTGTTAACCAAATAATTATGGCCGATGAAGGTCAGGTTTTGATCAACGGAGAAAAGCTTGAACCTAAACATATTGGCGTAATAGGATATTTGCCCGAAGAGCGAGGGCTATACAAAAAAATGAAGGTGGGGGAGCAGTTACTCTATCTGGCTCAGCTCAAAGGGTTGTCTACCCCTGAAGCAAAAAGGAGAATTAAATTCTGGCTCGATAAGCTCGGATTATACGATTGGGCCGGCAAAAAGGTAGAAGACCTATCTAAAGGTATGGCACAAAAAATTCAGTTTATAGCCACTGTGTTGCACGAGCCTCAATTACTTATTTTAGATGAGCCCTTTTCAGGTTTCGACCCGGTAAATGCCAATCTCATAAAAGACGAAATTTTTGAGCTTAGAGAAAAAGGTGCTACCGTAATCTTCTCCACTCACCGAATGGAATCTGTTGAACAGCTGTGCGACCATATTGCGCTTATCAATAAATCACAGAAAATACTGGATGGTCCTAAGAACGATATCCGAAACTCCTATAAACTCAATCAGTATGAGGTAACCTTTAAAGGAACCCTTCAGTCGGGTGTTAGCCTTTCCGTACTCAAAGAGGAGGTGTCAGATATGGGGCTCAATAAGGCCATAATTGAATCTAAAAATGGAGAGTCGCCCAACGAATTGCTTAAAGAGCTCATCAACAAAATAGAAGTCCACTCCTTCGTGGAAATCATTCCATCAATCAACGATATATTCATCAACATTGTAAAAGGAGGTCAATCATGAAACAGATTTTCTTAGTACTTAAAAGAGAGTATTTAACTCGGGTTAAAAAGAAGTCGTTTCTTCTGGCCACCCTTCTGACACCGCTGGTATTGCCAACCATAATTTTTGCCATTGTCTATTTCTCAACCAAAGACAAAGACTCCCGGCACGATGAGATTTTGGTATTAGATGAGAGCGGCTATTTCTCAGAGGTATTCGATGCCAGTGGCTATGATTTTACCTATGTTACCGGAGACCTTGAAGAGCGCAAGAAAACCTTTCAGACGGAGGGCGCTTTTGGGTTGCTCTACATTCCATCGCTCGATTTGTCTGATATTTCAGTAACTCGGTTTGAAGGTTTTCAGTTTTATTCAGAAACCAATCCAAGCATTCGCACCATGGAACGTCTGGAGCGTTCTATTGAAACCCGCCTGGAAGATCTGAAACTTCAAAGATCAGGGTTGGATCAGGACATTATCAGTAAGCTTCAGGTAAACGCTAACCTTACGACATATAACATTACAGAAGAAGGGGAAGCCAAAGAAAGTAACAGTGGTTTAAGCTTTGCCATTGGCTATGGTACCGGCTTTCTCATTTACATGTTCATATTCGTTTACGGATCGCAGATTATGCAATCCGTTCTTGATGAAAAAACCAGCCGTATTGTTGAGGTAATTGTTTCTTCAGTAAGACCTTTTCAGCTTATGATGGGCAAGGTACTTGGAGTGGGAGCTGTGGGCTTCACTCAGTTGCTCATTTGGATAGTGCTCATTGCTACACTTTCTACGGTAGGCTTGGGTATTTTGGCCGGAAACAGTGATGTGCTCATGGAGGCGGCTTCGCAGCAGGTTCCTCAAGAGGCCCTTACTCAACAGCAGGAAATGGCTGCCAAAATAACTGCCATGATTGCCACGGTGCCCGTAACCAAGATTCTACTGTGCTTTCTTTTTTATTTTCTTGGAGCATACTTTCTCTACGGAGCGCTTTATGCGGCAGTGGGCTCTGCTGTAGATAGCTTGCAAGATGCACAGCAGTTTATGTTCCCAATAGTAATACCCATTATTGCCTCTATAATGGCCATGTTCTTTGTGCTAGACGATCCCAATGGCGGAATGGCCATAACCCTTTCTTTAATTCCGTTTACCTCACCAATTATAATGATGGCCAGAATACCATTTGGTGTTCCCGATTGGCAGTTGGCTTTGTCTATGGTACTGCTTATTGCCGGCTTTGTAGGTACCATTTATGTGGCAGGAAGAATTTACAGAATTGGAATTCTGATGTATGGAGTAAAAGTAAACTGGAAGATTATGAAAAAGTGGTTTACCATGAAGGTGTAACCACCCCTTATTGTTTCATCCAAGAAAAGGCTATCTGGGAAGTAGAAGTTTACTCCCGATAGCCTTTTCCTTTTTGTGAATGCACCAGTGCCTGAAGGAGTTCTTAAGTAACCGTTGATCAAATTTTTTTACTCCCTGTGTTTCAAACCACAGAAAGTGCGTTGTGTACTATAATTATTAACCAAAACTCAGCTTAACTTCAGGAATATGTGCCATGAGAAAGTCGCTCTGTTTCCGCCTAAATTAAAATTTGGCAACTCATCAATAATCTTATCTAATGCGCTAATTTTCAGCAATATTGAACAACTATCCTAAGACTAAGAACTAATTAAAGTGAAGAAATTACTGCAATTTAAACTGCCGTTTGCCTCTCGCTTCTCTCTTTGTATTGCGCTCTTTTTTTGTGGTTTGCTCATGCAAAACCAGAGCTGGGCGCAGCTGGTATCGGGCAAAGTAGTGAGCGAAGAGACCAAGGCTTCTGTGCCCTACGCCAGTATTAAGCTAATTGGGCCTGAATATGCCAATAGAAGAGTTGGTGTTTCGGCCGATGAGAACGGCTTATTTACCCTGGCCATATCTAAGTTTCCGGTAACTCTCGAAATTACTTCAGTAGGTTATTTGCCTAAGCAGATAAACCTGGTGAAAGCCGAGCAAAACCTCATTATTCAGTTGGAGCCGGGCGATGTGGTGCTACAAGAAATGGTTTTTTCGGCCGAAAAAATAACCGAAGAGGAGCTCCGGTCTCCTATTCAAATTGAAAAGCTGACCGTGAAGGAGCTTACCAATACAGCCTCATTCAATTTTTATGATGCCGTGGTTAACCTCAAAGGTGTGGATGTGGCTACTCAGAGTATAGTAATTAATACCGTTAATACCCGAGGGTTTAATTCCAATACCAATCTTCGCTTCAGACAGTTTACCGATGGAATTGATGGTCAGGCACCGGGGCTTGGCTTTTCGCTTGGCAATATTGTGGGCCCCAGTGGACTGGACATTGAGTCGGTAGAGCTTATTCCCGGTCCAACCACCTCTAAATATGGTCCCGGAGCATTTAACGGTGTGCTGGATATGCGTACCAGAAATCCTTTTGATTATCGTGGGTTGAGTTTTGAGGTGAAAGGAGCCACTTTAGGTTCTGATCCGTACGATCAGAGCTTTATTAGCCTTGGAACCGACTTTTTAGGAGAAGCATCCTTTCGCTATGCTAATGCTATAAAAAACAAAGTAGGCTTTAAAGTGAACGGCTCAGTGCTTTCGGGGGTAGACTTTAAGGCTGTGAACTATGATAATATTGGCCCTGGAGCTGCATTTGAAGATACCCACTCCATAAGCAACCAGAGTATCAATGTGGTTAACCATTATGGAGACGATAGAGCGGCACTTTTGGTTGTACCAGTGAGGGTAACCCCACCCAATATGGATGGCCTTACACAGGTTTCCTTAAGAGATACGGCCTTTTTCGTGACCCGCAAAGGATACAGAGAAGAAGACCTGGTGAACTATAACGCACAGAACATAAAGCTTAATGGTTCACTTCATGTTAAACTTACCCCTAAGACTGAATTGGTGATGGCTTCCTTTTTTGGCAAAGCTTCAACCATGATTACCGGAGACGATCGAATAGCCCTGCGTGACTTTGAGATTCAGCAACATAAGGTGGAAGTAACCAACGAGAAGTTCAATATTAGAGGGTATACCACCATGCAAGATGCCGGAAATACCTACAATGTTGGGCGGCTGGCCGAAGTAATGATTCAGACAGCTAAACCCGATGCTGCCTGGTATAACCAATACAGAAACCTTTACATTGCCGGAAGAGGCAATTACCAAACCGTGAGAAATATAGCAGACTCGGGTTTTCCCGGAGGCAGTGGCTATGAGAGCCGGTACAAACCGGGTACAGAGCGGTTTGATTCGCTGCGTCAGGTAGTCATTAACTCCATTGATCCGCGAAACGGAGCCAGGATTTTCGATAAGTCAAGATTGTATCACGTAGAGGCCAGTGCTAAGCTCAATGCCTGGGAAGACTTTTTCGATTCTTTCGAAGTAGGTGCCAGTGCCAGAATGTATGACCCGGAGTCGAGAGGGACCATCTTTACAGATAGTATTGGCAATGACGTAACTAACTTTGAGTATGGAGCCTTTGCAGAAATGAGCCATAAGATAGACAGCCGCACCGATGCTACTGCTTCTTTGCGGGTTGATAAAAACGAGAACTTTAACATCATTACCAGCCAGCGTATTTCGGCAGTAAGAGAAATTAAGCCCAATACCTTTGTGCGTGGCTCCCTGCAGCGCGGTCAACGTTTGCCAAACATCCGCGAGCAGTTCTTTAACCAGAACCTTGGAGACCTCACCATTGTAGGAGGCTTGCCCGAGGTAGTCGATCAGTACGATCTACAGAACAATGCTTTTTTAGAAAGCGCACTCAATAAATACAATCAGGCCATAGGTAGTGAGATTAACAGAATACTGGCTCAACCCAATGGGCAGGTAAATGTAGAAAGTCTGAAATACCGCTACCTGAGCATTCTGGAAGATGGAATTATAGGCACTGATCAGTTCAATGGCATAAAGCCCGAAACCATTACCAGTTTCGAGGTAGGCTTCAGGAGTTTGGTAGAGTCCAAACGCTTGTTCGAAGCTATTTTATACGTTAACCACTACCGTAATTTTATTGGAGTTACCCGGGTAATTAAGCCAAGGACCAGTCCGCTGACCGACTTGACTTTGGCGGCAGAGCAGGCCAACAACCCTGGTACAAGCGATCAATACTATGTTTCTGACAACTCCAGAAACGCAATTATTACTCAGGGGCTTGAACTTGTTTATGATGTAACCAGCGATGAAGGGACCAACTTTGTGGTCAATACTACTTTTGCCAACATAATTCAGAACACTGACGACCCACTTACCCCCGGTTTTAATACACCGTCTTTCAAGCTTAACCTTACCCTTGGTCACGACCGGATAAGTAAGAACTTCGGAGGCAAAGTTTCCTGGAGGTATCGTTCGGCTTACGATTGGGAAAGCAACTTTGTAGACGGCCGTATACCGGGCTACAATACTTTCGATTTTCAGATGACCTACAGAATTCCGAAGATTTATGGGGCCATTCGTTTTGGTGGAAATAATGTGCTCAACAATGCACAGTTCAATGCATTTGGCGGTCCGGAGATTACCGCATTCTATTATTTGTCTTTTGGGTTTGATCCATTCTAAAGTGCTGAGCAATGAGAACAATTAAAATGAACCGAAATATTTTAGCAGCTATAGCCTTGCTTTTGGTAGTGGGTAGTTGCAGCTATGAATTTCCTGAGCCTCCGGAAGAAACCGTTGGCCAGCTCGAGAGTGCCGACATTTCTAAAACCGTTTTTGTAGGAGGTACTCTACTGAGTGGTGTACACAATGGTGCCTTAACCACAGAATTTGCTCAATACTCTTTGCCACAGGTTTTTCTAAATCATTTTGAGGGAAACAGCAGTGCCAACTGGCAGAACTTTTCGCCTGCCGTAGAAAGCGCCAATGGATTTAACATATATGAGAATACACTTTTGAGCGAAACGGTGGGGCAATACGACTTGTTTTACCCAACTGCTGATACTACCGATTTTAAGCGGACAACTACAGAAGGCGAGGCCTTTGCCTATAACAATGCCGGTGGAGAGATATTAAACTTTTCTTTTCCTAAGGCACAGTTACTGGATTTAACAGAGACCAATACTTCCAACCCGTTCATCGCATCATTCAATGTGGGCAATACATCGGTGGTTCAGGCTGCCGTAGCCCAAGACCCTACATTCTTTGTACTCAATCTGGGCTATGAAGATGTATTGGCCTACGCCATGAAGGGAGCAGAGGGGGCTGCATCGTTGACAGACGCCAGCAACTATAATCCGGGAGACATGCCTTCCGTAGCTCTTTTCGAAAGTAAGTTCAATGAGGTGGTAGATGCCTTCCTGCAGGCAAACCCCAATACCAAAGGGGCTGTTTTCAATCTGCCCGACCTGCTCAAGCTGCCCTACTTCATAGAGTTAAGGTTCGACCTTACTCCATACGTGAAAGGTACGCCCAAACTTAACCGAATAAGAAGCGAGGCTTCCCAATACAATCAGAGCCTTGATAATTATTATCGACAGAATCCGAATATCCCGTTTGAAGACAGAAGACCTTATTTGGATTTTGCAGCAGACCGAGAGTTCAATTGGGGTATTTTGGTTATCGATGAAGACTTACCGGAAGCGTATTATTCTAATGGGCAGCCCATACCTAAAGTAAGGCATCTGAAGAGAGAAGAGCGTGTGTTCTATCCCGCAGAAAACTTTTTGAGAACCACCAAAGGTCATTTGCCAGGCAATGCACTTAGCGAGGAGGAGTATCTTAAAGAAGAAGATATTGAACACATAACCAACCGAATTGCAGCCTATAACCAGGTAATAGCCAACAAAGTAGCTCAGTCTAATGGCCGATTGGCTCTCATCGATACACATGCCTATTATGAGAAGCTCTATGAGGGTCTCAACCTATTGCTCAACAGAAAGCCTAATGGAGTAGATATTGAAGGGGTGAATTTCTTTCCCGGTATTTCCAAGTTCGGCATATTTTCGGCCGATGGACTAAACCTTAACCCAAGAGGAAATGCCCTAATGACTTCGATACTTATAGAAACATTGGAAACTACTTTTGGAGGAGACTTAAAAAATGTAAACCCTAATGCCTACAAGGGTACTCCAATAAGGGCAGCCACTTCAGGAAACTAATTCAACAGAATAATCGAAAAGAGGCTGTCTCAGAAGCCGGTTGAGTGTCACCCTGAACTTGCCTGTCTGCGGGAAGACAAGTTTAGAATAGCAAATTTTGGAGCTTTGAGACAGCCTCTTTCTTTTTTTAGGCCGTAGGTGAGTTAATAGCCACTGACCAGCAAGGTTTTGCTGAAGTTTTATCAATTGAAACCGATTTGGGGATTGTTAAAAATGCTACTTCTTAAAACATGCCCTGCTCCTGAACGTTTTCGAAATGCATATTTTCATTACTTTCCTGTATGCATAACCCTTTTAAAGGTTCATTGAAGATCGACTTTTACACCAATCAGTCTAAAATCAAATGGTTTATACTTTTGGTGGCCATTATTATTGGCACAGGCTCAATAGTATACACCAATGAGTTGGTAGATCGCCTAAAAAAAGGAGAGGAGGAAAAAATAAAGCTTTGGGCAGAGGCCGTTGAGTTTTCAGGCTCCTCTCTGGTCGATGAATCTGCGCTTACTTTCATTTCTTCCAACATTATTACCCCCGACAACACCTTGCCTGTGATACTGGTCGACTCCGCCTCGCAAGAAATATTGCTCTCCAGAAATGTTGTTGATTCTACGGCTTCTATCGACAAACGAGAGCGGCAATTGGAGAAGACGCTTGAGAAAATGAAGCGCGAAAATGAACCTTTCCCTATTATGGTTCGCAATGCCACAGATGGTAGTCTGGCCGATATACAATACGTTTACTACCGCAACTCCTATATTTTGCGGCAGCTGAGAGCCTATCCGTACATACAGCTGAGTGTGATTGCCATATTTGCGTTTATCGCCTATTTGGCATTTTCTTATAGCCGCAGGGCCGAACAGAACAGGGTTTGGGTGGGAATGGCCAAAGAAACGGCCCACCAGTTGGGTACGCCACTTTCGTCATTAATGGCCTGGTTAGAATACCTCAAAGCCATGCCCGAGCTGAAAGACAAACAAGAACTTGTGCAGGAATTGGACAAAGATGTTGAACGTCTGGAACGAATAACCGCCAGATTTTCTAACATTGGCTCCTTGCCGGTTTTAAAATCCGAGCCTGTAGAGCAGGTTATAGATCATTGCCTAGCGTATCTTAAACCCCGTTTGTCGTCTAAGGTGCACATGAGCATAGAGGCAAGAGAACCCAACCTTATGGCCCAAATAAACAAGCCTTTGTTTGAATGGGTGGTAGAAAACATAGTGAAAAATGGAGTAGACGCTATGAGTGGTATTGGTCAAATTAAGGTGGTGATTGGTCGCGATTCTACTCATGAGGTGTTTGTAGATATTTCAGACAATGGAAAGGGCATACCCAAGAGCAAGCTGAACGATGTGTTTAAGCCGGGTTATACTACCAAAAAGAGAGGATGGGGTTTAGGTCTGGCCCTAGCCAGGCGAATTATTGAAAATTACCATCAGGGAAAGATTTTTGTAAAGTCCTCTCAGATAGATATTGGCACTACATTTCGTATTCTTTTGAGGGCGTAGAAAGCTCTCAAATTAAGCCCTCTATTTTCAACATAACCTTTTGGTTTAAAAGTTAATCCGCTTACCTTTGCACCCAGAAAAAATAACCCCATTTTTCCTTTCTATAAAGATTAACAGATGGCGAATATTGGAAAGATCACGCAGGTAATTGGCCCCGTTGTAGACGTTAGCTTCGATGCTGAAGGCGCCAAATTGCCAAACATCCTTGATGCATTAGAAGTAACAAAAGAAAACGGCCAGGTAGTGGTGTTGGAGTGCCAGCAGCACCTGGGTGAAGACAGAGTGAGAACCATTGCGATGGATTCATCTGAAGGTTTAACCCGAGGCATGGACGTTGTAGATACAGGTTCACCAATTGCAGTGCCTATTGGCGATGACATTAAAGGTAGACTGTTCAACGTGGTAGGTCA
This sequence comes from Roseivirga sp. UBA1976, assembly GCF_002336325.1. Lineage (NCBI taxonomy): Bacteria > Pseudomonadati > Bacteroidota > Cytophagia > Cytophagales > Roseivirgaceae > Roseivirga > Roseivirga sp. UBA1976. The sequence continues at coordinate 17,399 of NZ_DDDQ01000140.1, forward strand.
GGCCATCGATGGTATAGATCAGCCAAAAGGAGACAAAAAGCTGCCTATTCACAGACCTGCTCCAAAATTCGAAGATCTTTCTACATCTACAGAAGTACTTTTCACCGGTATTAAGGTAATCGACCTGATTGAGCCTTATGCTAAAGGTGGTAAAATTGGATTGTTCGGTGGTGCCGGTGTAGGTAAAACCGTATTGATTCAGGAACTTATCAATAACATTGCAAAGGCATACTCAGGACTATCTGTATTTGCCGGTGTGGGTGAAAGAACAAGGGAAGGAAACGACTTGCTTCGTGAGATGATCGAGTCTGGCATTGTAACCTACGGTGAAGACTTTATGCACTCTATGGAAGAAGGCGGATGGGATTTGACCAAAGTAGACAAAGAAAAATTGGCAGAGTCTAAAGCTACCTTCGTGTTCGGTCAGATGAACGAGCCTCCGGGTGCAAGAGCCCGTGTAGCCCTTTCCGGACTAACCATTGCCGAATACTTCCGTGATGGAGATGGCGAAGGTCAAGGAAAAGATATTCTGTTCTTTATCGATAATATTTTCCGTTTCACTCAGGCAGGTTCTGAGGTGTCGGCCCTTCTTGGTCGTATGCCTTCTGCGGTAGGATATCAGCCTACACTGGCCACTGAAATGGGTGCCATGCAGGAGCGAATTACTTCCACAAAGAATGGTTCAATTACTTCTGTTCAGGCTGTTTATGTACCTGCGGATGACTTAACTGACCCTGCTCCTGCAACTACCTTTGCTCACTTGGATGCTACCACGGTACTTTCAAGAAAAATTGCTGAGCTGGGAATTTATCCTGCGGTAGATCCGCTCGATTCAACCTCAAGAATCCTGACTCCGGATATTCTCGGTGAAGACCACTATAACTGTGCTCAGCGAGTAAAAGAGACTCTTCAGCGATACAAAGAGCTTCAGGATATTATTGCTATT
>NZ_DDDQ01000140.1:18643-35009 GCF_002336325.1 Roseivirga sp. UBA1976
CAGGATATTATTGCTATTCTTGGTATGGACGAGCTTTCTGATGAAGATAAGCTTGTAGTTTCAAGAGCCAGAAGAGTGCAGCGATTCCTTTCTCAACCATTCCACGTAGCCGAGCAATTTACCGGTCTTAAAGGAGTATTGGTTGATATTAAAGATACCATCAAAGGATTCAACGAAATCCTCGATGGTAAGCACGATGATCTTCCTGAGGCGGCTTTCAACCTGGTAGGTACCATTGAAGAAGCCCGAGCTAAAGGAGAAAGACTGTTGGCCGAAGCTGCTAAATAATTGTGGCTATGCTATTAGAAGTTGTAACACCCGATAAGAAGGTTTTCGAAGGAGAAGCCAATGCGGTAACTTTTCCCGGAAGCGATGGTGAGTTTCAGGTATTAAGCGGACACGCCCCAATGATTTCTGCACTGGGCAGAGGTAAACTAACAATTAAAGCCTCCGGCAAAGAAGATGTAGTTATTATTGACGGTGGAGTGGTTGAAGTACTCAACAACAAAGTGGTGGTACTGGCCGAATCAGTAATCGAAGAGTAAGGTCTAAATAAATAGATTTTGAAAAACCCTGATCAGTAATGGTCGGGTTTTTTTGTTTGGTCACCTTGATGACTGAAAGCTTATTATGGGTTTAAGGTGGTATCAGAATTTTGGAGGATTTTCACATAGTGATTATCAATTTTCTCTTATAAATACGATTGATACAGCTGGTGAAGGAGCATTTGTTCGTTTAACTACGGTTAATTTATCTTTATCTTGAAAGACAGGATATATGTTCTTTCCTGAATTCATTTCGGCATATATGCCTATACTAGCACCATATTTTAAACCTTGTTCTGTTTCATAAATGTATTTACTTCCTTTATCGAGCGGAGTGAAAAGGCAATAAAGTCCTCCATCGGGGATACGAATATTGAAAGCTGAAATATTAGTGTGAAGCCAACCACTCTTTTCAGCATTGATTATTATTGGTTCGTTGTGTAGGTCATTAAATGTGCTACGAGGTTGACTCCTAAAGAATTCGAAATCTCCCTTAAACTCAAAAAACCTTAACATAAGAGGAGCTTCCGGAAAACCTGTATTACCAATATATATATCGATAGACTCTAGCAGGGCATTAGTGTCTTTATTTTGAGTTTTAAAGTATGCCCCCCAAGAAAACCCTGAACTTGCCTGATAACCCTTGGTTTTACCATCTTGCTGGGCAATTGAAGCTTGCGAATCACCAATTTTAATCTCCTTACTTTTAGTTGAGGATACAATAAAATCAGGTAGGTCATAGCTTTTAGGTTGTAAGTAGATGATATCGTGCTTCAGCAGTTCGCTGATTACAAGAGTTGTATCTTTAAAACCAAGTGAGCTGATATATATCAAGTTATTTTCAGAGTCTTTCGGAAGTACAAGACTAAATGTGCCATTGACATTAGAGGTAGTACCATATTTATTGGTGGTGATATCAATTATGGTTGCATAAGGTATACCATTGGTTGTGCCAGTTTCTCTTAAAACACCGTTTATCTCTAAATTTTGAGCTTGAGAATTTAGGCATATTACTACTAAAAGATATATGAAAGAAGCTTTAAAGGGCATGGAGATTCTGTTTTAGTGCACTAATAAAAAACTCAAAATTTTCATTCGTACTTTTCAAAGCATGATAAACCCCGCGTATTTTCTTTGACCTATCGACAATAAGAAGGCAAGGGGTGCCCGATAGATTTCCATGATTAGTGGTTATCCAATCATCAACCTGGTAAATATTACCCTTCCAATCCTGGAACTCATCGGAATTGGCTAGGTACCTTCTGGTATATCCCTTTAGGAGAAGTATGATATTCTCGAACCCCATGGTCTGAGCTACTTTTTTTATATTAAGAAGCTCTTTTTGAATACATGCCTCACACATACCGTCTTCAATGACAAGTATAGCTTTAGGTTGAGTAATAAGGTCAAAAAGCTTGATGCTTTTGTTGGTCTCGTACAGAGATTTAACATCGATGTTATTCAATGAATCAAAGCCAATCATCCAGTTATACAACTGAATAACCTGATAGTCGGATATGAGATTGGTCTGTCTTTCTATAGTACGATTGCTGGTTTCTTTATCCTCTTTGTTTTTTTCTCGTGCGATTATCAACTGCCCGCAATAGGTGGACAGTCCTAGAACTATCAATACTAGAATTGTTAAAAGTGCTTTCGTTTTTTTCATTTTAGATATAATAGCATTGGAAGTTCATTGTTGAGACTCATTTGGAATACCTCTTTGTACTCGTTGGGTATGTTCTCAATTTCGATACTCTCCGGCCAAACTAGTGTAGCATATGAATTATCTACTATACCCAATGGCATAGGTATTTTCAGAGAGGTACCTGGGAAAGTGATTTCCGAGTAATTGATCTGATTTGAATTCTTTAAATCATGAGTCATGAAATGGTAATCATCTATACTCGAACCATACATGTACCAATAATTGAGAGTTTCTTCTGTTATTATGGGGAACCGGATCCAAAGTACATATTTGTCTCTAGTGAGAGCCTCCTCAAACCTAACTGCTTCTTCAAGGCTATAAAGCTCTTGGGGTACCTCCCAATCATCAAATGCCAAATCATATAATGGGGTCAATCCTTCACTTTCAACTCTACTTATAAGCCCTGTGAATGGGTGAGCGTAAAGGGTTTTTCTTCCTTCTCTGCCTAATGTACTATGATAGGATAACTCTATTACGGCATTCTGCATCTCTGAGATTTCTGCATTGATGGTCTCGAATTGATTATTCCAGATTTCAAGGCCGTAAAGCTCCCTTTTATTCTTGGAGTCATCCCGAATTGCAAGAATATTATCATTATCTAATAATTCGAAATTCATTAATAAAGTATTCCTTTGGGTACTTTCAATGAAATCAAGGGAAGGTAGCTGATATTTTAAGAACTCCAGCTTACCCCTATCGTAGAGAATTAGTACGTCCTTGTCAGTGTCAATAGTAAAAGCGTAAGGTGAGACGTACTCACCTGGTCCCCTTCCAACTTTCTTCAGCTGATTTATAAAATTTCCGTTTTTGTCGAGAATTGTAATGGATTTAGACTGAAATGGATCAAGCAAATAGATACGTTTACTATCCGATTTGATTTGTTCAATATTTCCGAAGAAAATACTGTCTGGAACTTGAATATTAACAAGGCTAAACTCTGGGAATACATCATTTAAATTGGCTTTTTGAGCTTCTGTTGGAATTAGGGGGACTTCCTTTACCTTATAGTCATTGGGCTTAGAGATACATCCGTACAAGACAAAAAGAAAAATGAGTCCGGCAGATTGCATTAACTTACTTTGTTGGTTCATATAGTAGATAAGTAGTCTATGGTCAAAAGATAGTAAGGGAGCCATAATGGCTCCCTATACACTGTCTAGAATACTCCAATTGGAATGTCTGGTAGGCCAGGGCCACCAACCACGCAATCGAAGTCAGGTTTTGATTTACATCCTCTGGCTAAGAATCTGTTTTTTGCTTCATCCACCACACAGACGGTTTCCCCACATGTTATGCCATCATCCGTTTGAGCCTTAGACTCATTAGAGACTAGTATTGAGGATATAGTAAATAATATTAATGCCGGAACTACTAATAGTTTATGACGTCTTTTCATATTGGTTATTTTTTTGGTTTGAAATGTTACTTTATAATGCCTGCTACTCTTGAGGTCTGGCTATTTTGAGAAACTTCCGTTTCTTCCATAATTTAAGCTTTACTTAACTCATAAGTATCGAATCTGTAATTCCTATTTGATGAAAAGATTAAAGCTCGATTGTTGTTGGCTTTTGGAACATGGATAGTTTAGCAGTCTACACAGGTATTGCAATCAGACTTTATTAGCCTACACTAGGAAGTCCGGGGCCTCCAACGACACAATCAAAATCTGGTTTGGACTTACATCCTCTTGCCAAAAAACGATTTTTGGCTTCGTCAACTACACATACATCCGTGCCACACACAATTCCGTCATCTTCATCTTGCTGAGCGGAAGCTTTAATTGAAATAAGAGAGCTGATAAGAGCAACTACAAACAATAGTGAAAACAGTTTTTTCATTTCTATAAGTTTAATTTTTGTTTTTAGGACACTGCCTATTGGTCCTTACAATGGAACTCTTTTCTTTGATCATTGAGCAGACATTTTCAATTTGGATGAATGCGTAATGCTCAAAGGTTCCAAAAATTTAAGGCTGTAATCCTTGATTGTAAAATCCCTTAAGGGCAAACACCTTAATGAAAAGTGTACCGCGTACGAGTCATTTGCAAATGAACTGATAGTTTTAATTAATATAATAATTCGATTATATAATATCAATTTTAATTATTAAAATATATGATATAATTTTATTCAATGAGTATAAATATCAATTTGATTGTTATAAAACTATTGTATTAATAATATATGGATTAATGGTTTAATGTTTTTATAAAATTATTTAGTGCCCTATGTATTCTGATTGAGATGGCACTTTAGTGTTTAGTTCATAATACTTACCTTGAATTCATTTGATTTTGACAAACATCCATGAACCCCATAGTATTTCCATTTAACCAACCCACAAGACCTAATTTTTCAGAGATTGTCTATTATGAAGGGTTCTTTACCGCTAGTGACATAGAGAGAATAAAAAGCATGTGGGACTCTGAGAATGAGGAAAAGGCTACGCTGAGTGGAGCTAAGGAAGGAACAGATGACACACTACGGAAGACCAAGGTAACCTTTGTTAAGGAACAACCAGATAGTATTTGGCTTTACCATAGGCTGGGAGAGTTAGGCATACGGTGCAACCATGAACGATATGGGTATGATTTGCTCGGCTTTCACCATGAGCTCCAACTGGCCAGATACGGTGTTGGCGACTTCTTTGATTGGCACATGGATTTTGGTGCCGGTGAAATCTCGCATCGAAAGTTGAGTATTTCAGTTCAGTTATCCGGTTCTGAGGAATATGAAGGTGGAGACCTTCAGTTCATGATCAATCAGAATGCAGTAAGTGTACCCAGAACTAAGGGAACTGTAGTAATATTTCCCTCCTTTATACTTCATAGAGTAACTCCAATCACCCAAGGTCTTAGACAGTCCGTAGTAGCTTGGTTGGCAGGGCCGCCATATAGATAGCTTTGGCTTATGAACTACCACGTTTTAACGCAGCACTTATACTTTAACATGAGCTATGATGCTGTAAGAATCACCTTTTCTTGGGACTAGTGAGACCATTCAGCTATCTATAGAAAAATATATGTTCATCGCGTGGCGTTGAAGTGTTTAATTCGATTCTAAAAAGCTCAATTGCATCAGAACTATGCCAGCCACGCCTATGGGCTACTGAAGGAATGATATTGACTGGGACTATGATTAATCAAATCAAGATAATTTATTGAATTATGAGTAAATGGGGAATCTTTACAAATTACACTAATGTAATGTATGGATGTTAAGTTGTCCATAAGGGTAGTAAGTATTATTATGATTCGGGGAGCTATTTTATTTTCCCTGTCCTTCTTCTCTTGTTCCAGAAACCCGGAGGAACGAGCCATTGAAGAACAAACCTTAGTTGATACGGAAGTCGACTTTTTGCAACCTGTTGCAAGGGATAGTGTCTTAATTGATATTCACAACGATTCTTACTATGACTATATTCCGAAGCTCGACCGCGAGCAATATTTAAGCAATAGATTATTTATAATGGGGTGGTCCGGCTTAAATGTGAGTGTTACCGATACCACTGGCAAGTTCATTAGGCAGATTACCCGTAGGGGGAATGGTCCAGGTGAAATTCCGGTGGGCAACTATGCATCGGTATGGCAGAGTGTTGATGGCGGAATATATGTGCTTACCAGTGGAAATGCCTTTATGCTGTTTGTCTATGATGAAGAGGCAAATTTTCGATACTCTTTAAGGCTTTTTCAAGCTTTGCCTAATTTTTTTCGTGCTCCACGTACTTCATTTCATTTTACAGAAAAAGATGAAGATGGTAAATTTTACTTGACCATTGCCGTTGGTAGTACGTTACATAGTGAGTTTACCAAAGCATACTATGAAAACACCTATACTATCGGACGCTTTGAAATTAGCGAATATCAGCAGAAAATTATTTCGGCAGAAGCAGTAATGCCTTACGAAGTTTTTCCAGAGGTACAAGAGAGTTTAAATGAGGATAAAATATTCTGGTTCGATCTATACCCTATGTTCCAAAGAATAGGGAATAAAACTTATTTGACATTTTCGTTTTCAGATTGTGTTTACGTCTTAAATGAGGATTTCCAAGTTGAGGAGAAAATAAAGTCCAAGGTTCTCTCTCAGATTAAAAGGAATAAAAAGGGTTCGGATTTTCTCATGAATACCCCTAAGGACTATTATGACCTGGTTTACTATCGAAACAAAAATGCTTATAGCAACCTATATATTACTAATCTTCAGGTCTTAGATGATTTAGTCATTGTGCAATTTTCTAAACCCTCAGATCAAAGTGACTTCTTGCCGAAATTTCCCACCAAGCAACAGGTTAATGAAGATCGGATGAACTACAAAGCCTTTGTTCACAGACGAGATCGGTATTGGTTAATTTATAATTTGGAAAGTGGCAAAGAAGAGTTGATTAAGCTACCCTCTGAATTTAACACAGGTATTTTTCTGGATCAAAAGACAATGCTGGTAGAAAAGACTTTTGATGATATGGATGGATTTTACCTGATGAAATATTCGCTTCCGGAAGCAATTGGTCAATAGATTTTTTTTAAGAGTTGTTATCCTTGTTCTACTTGATTCAAGCGGATAAGAGCCTTACATTGTCCGTAGTAGCTTGGTTGGCCGGGCCGCCATATAGATAATTTAGATTTCGGATTTTCAGATGCGTTTTTAACTTGGTAGAATGAATGCTAAAAAACTTCCGCTTCTATTTCTTTTAATCATTTGCGTGACTTTATCTTCTTGCCAGTCCGGTGACTCCGGTACTAAGGAGGTCAGGCCGGCCACAGCGTCACTGGTAAAGTGGCAGGAACTAGACACTCTGTCGTTAGATCGGATAAATGCGGATATTGAGGCGGGCAAACCAACCGTAGACGTAGGGATTTACTTTCCTTCTAATTTCGATCCCGATTATAAGAAGGTGACCATGGCCTCTATGCTGGAGAGTTTTTTGGCTGCCAAAGAAATCTACAAACCAACAGGCCTGCAGTTAAATCTGTTGTTTGTAAAAACCGGAGAAATAGACCCTTCTTATTTGGCTATTCAAGCCAATGAAGTTCCCGGGGTGCCGGTAACTGAGTATGTAAATACCTATGAACATATGGAGCGACACCCGGCCAGGCTTACCGGGCATGCCCGCGAAGCGTTCGATGCTATTGTAGAGCCCGACTCACAGAATGACCGGACCATTTACCTTATCGCTCTTCAAGATGTTTTCTACCCGTTTTTGGAGGTGTCGGAAGGGAGAAACTGGACAGTGAAGTCTGTCCGCACAGGGGGACTGTCTTTTCCAACCTATTCCTACGGTAAAAACCTGCCGCGCCATCTGAGAGGAGTGATCACCATTTCTAACCTCTCTAGAGGAGACCGCAGTAGAAGAACCATAGCCCATGAGTTAGGCCATAAGCTCATGAACGTGAGCCATGAATATAGAGAAACACATCCGGGCCATGAAGTTTATGCCGATGGCGGCCTGATGCTCTACGGAAATGGTGAAGAAATACCTTCCGGTAAAGAGGGAAGATGGCACTTGGAAAGGTTGCTTCTTTCTCCATTCATCTATACGTTCGATGCAGATGGGAGTAAAGTTTGGAATGAAGACTACCAGAATAACGGCCATTATTACGATCCCATTTACGGAGATAAAGTTGTGCGATTTAAGGGAGTGCCGCCCATTGATCCTAATTGGTAGAAGTATTCAAGCTTTGAAGAGTTGACTATTACAGGCAAAACTCTGCCTCTACACTCAGTTTAGTCCCAAAAAATTTTGCGATGAGCAAGCGGGTCAGGTCTGAATTGGCCTTTCGGATAAATTTTTGACGAATTGTTAAATGCAACATAGTTGCATTAGTGTTGTTTAATTATGTTTGCAACATAGTTGCATTTATAAAACCTAAGAACAACATGTTTAAAAAACCTATTCTTTATTTAGCTGCCCTTTTTCTGGTATTTAGTGCCTGTCAGGACGATGATTCTGAGCAGCCGAATCCAATTGTAGATGAGAGTCCGTTTATCAGAGTGTTACTTTCCGACCAGGATAAACCGGACTATTATTTTCTTAACCCTAAAACCAATAAAATTGAAGTCCATGCCGGGCAGTTTGCAGCCGGTCGACTTTATACCAGCCCCGGTAAGCGCTTCGCGGCTGTAATTAACACAGACGATAATTTGGTTTCTTTTTTCGATAGCGGAGTAGAGGCTCATGACGATCATGCCCACATTAAAGGCTCTCCTAAATGGGCTCTAACCAAAGCTCAAGGTTCAAGGCCGGTTCACTTTTACGGCCGAGGAGATGATATGCTCATTTTCAACGATGGTGATGGCACAATAGATCACGCTAAAGAAAGTACCTTGCATACGGCACCTACTACCCGAAACTTTAGCGTGGGAGTGGCACATCACGGTGCTCCTGCTTTGTTTAAGAACGGTACAATTGCAGTAACGGAAAAAGATGGCTCCGTGGCGGGTACCTTGCCGGAGCGAGTGAAGATTGTAGACATGCAGGGTAATTTACTTCATGCGTCAACCATTCAGACAGGAGGTATACATGGTGAGGCCGGAAATGGAGAAACGGTGCTTTTTGGTTGTAGAGAAGGTATTTTACAGGTAGATGATGATGGGGCGCAACGGGTTATTCCGAACCCGGCTTCGTTTGGAACCGGATGGATTGGCACGGTTCTCTATGGCGAAGCGAGTGGTAAGTTTATTGGGGTGCGCTCCCGAACTGGCCTCTACGAAATTGACCTCGAAGCAGGCGAAATAAAGACCATAGAAGAAAGTAGCAAACTCTATGGAGTTGCATATGACTGGCACGGGGAGCGGCTGGTAGTGATTTACTCCGATGGTTTAGTGAAGGTGCTTGATGGGCAGTCGTTTCAGACGCTCAGTTCAAAGGTATTACCTATCGATTTTCCGGCCAGTGGTTCTGTGGGCAACCCGGTTTTTTCAGCCTCAGAGGAGTTTTTGTATATAACCAATGGAATTGAAGGTAAGCTGAGTGTTTATGATATGGAAACGTTGGAGCTTGCTAAAGAACTTAACTTACCGGGTAAACCGGCCAGAATAGCTCTATTGGGAAGTGTGGCACAGGATGAAGAAGCCCACTAATTAAGTGAGGCTGTCTCAAAAGCTAACTGTCATTCCCGACAGCGATCGGGAATCTCCCCAAACTAACTCTGTAGCCCGAAAGAGATTCCCAGTCAAGCGGGGAATGACGAAAATAGTAGCTTTTGAGACAGCCTCTTTTTATGCTAATCGATGGCGAATTTTACTTGAATACTGGTTTCTACCCTCAGCTTATCAAAGGCAATGGCATCGGCCGCTCTTGATCCGTATAGAGCATCTGAATTTGCATCGATTTTCATTTCATATGCTCTTGGTCTGGAAATGCCGGGGTTGTCGTAGTCCTGAATATGAAGTACAGTGCCAAGTTGTCTGTCTAGAGCGTTTACAAGCATGGAGGCCTTTTGCCGGGCATTTGTAAGAGCCATCAGTTTAACCTCCATTTTCAATTCGTCTTCTTTAGAATATGACACGCGTTCAAGGCCAATATTAGAAATACCGATATCGGCCAAATGGCTGATTACTTCTCCGGCCTGGGCCGCTGTTTTCACTTGTACAGTATATTCTTTTGAGGCAAACACATCGGTTCGTCTTAAAAAGTAGAATTGGAAGTTGCTGGTGAGGTCCTTGAGCGTAACTTGTTCTTTTAGGTCAATGCCTAATTTCTCCAGGGTGCGCAGCATTTTTCGTTCCAGAGTTTCTAACGATTCTTTGCCTTTGTTGTCCTTTTCGTTGAGTTGAACAGACAGGTAAATTTCGTCTGGTGTTACTTCTTTGAAAGCGACTCCGGTTACTTCAATGTAGTTCTGGTCAATAAAGTTTTTGGAATCTTGTGCCTGTACTAAAAAGGCTGCGAATAAGAATATTAGGCTTATTGTATACTTTTTCATAGGATTCAGTTTTATTTGAGATAGACAATTATTCTGCCAGTTTTGGTTGGAACGGGCCATTTAAAAACCATTTACCTACCTGCAGTTGTGAGTCCTCTTGCTAAATAGGTTGCCAGGAGCTCATGCCAGAATTTCCTCCTACCGATCTGGGCTCCACACCAATGGGATTCTGAAGAATAACCATGGGAAGGGTTAAATGGAGTGATTGAAATCGACAGTGACTTAGTGCCTAATAGAGGCCATTTGTGTCTTCACAAATGGTTGTTAAAAGACGCTGTGAAGATCACAGCTTGTGGCTAAGATTTATTCGAAAGCCCAACAAAAAAACCGGTGATAGACGTGAGTAGGCGAGAGAAGGAAGTTCTTGATTTGATTGCCGAAGAGCTTACCACGCGTCAGATTGCGGAGAAGCTGTGTATTAGCGAAAAAACAGTTGAGGGACACCGCGACAATTTACTGGCTAAGTGTTCAGGTAAAGAATATGGCTGGATTGATTCTAAAAGCCATATGCTATGGCTACATCGATGGCATAAGATTCTGAATTGCCCCGATTTAGCGTAGACTATCGATGGTAATATTCACACTTCCATACAGAAAATGATCCTGAGCAATCATAGCACCAGAGGCAATAGTCTTATAATTCTCCCAGGTGAACTCCATTCCACCCAATGGCAAAATGGAAACCCACATTTTGACTGATGTTGGCCGATTGTTTTCATCCAGAATCCATACATAAGAGTCACCCGGAGTAGAGCCGCCTGAGGTATATGTGACTTTTAGACCCTGCCGACCATCTTTAAGTTGTACAATGCTCCTCTCCGTACCCGGGTCAAAGGCCTTAAACGGAGCACAAAGCCAGAAGCTGTCGTTGTTAAAGAAATTCCAGGCCGTTTCAATCAATTCGTTGATCTGCTGTGAAGAACAGTTTTCACCACTCTGTACTATCCCCGATTTATCCGTAGGGTTTAGTATCACCTCGTGCTCGTCCCACTGCACATTCACAATGTGCTCTTGCCTGTTCCATTCGTAGTGGTGAATACCTTTAAAAGTCCAGCCAATGTGGGTAGTATTTTGCCAGGCCTCATAATTCAACGACTCCATCATTTTCATAGCCAGCTCATCGGCCTCAGGGCCTGTTTGCCCCTCGGGCTCTTTTTCGTTTTTCAAGAGATAGAAAACAAAAAGCAGGGCAATAAGGGCTACAAAGGCAATGCTGGCTATACGAAGAGTCTTTTTCATTCGGGCTTTTGAAACTAAGATAATGGATGTTTGAAACATCATGGTTGCCAAAACCTATTCAGGATAGATTTTGGCAATGAGTTGTGGGTGGGCTTCCCTGTGTGCGAAGGTGTTGCCAAAGCGCCTGCTTGGGTATTGAATACTCTAAAGGGAGTCGCTTAGGAAAACATGTTGTTTATGTATTTGTCCTTCACCTTTACGTCATCCAGCGTAAGAAATTGCTCCCAGAACTGATCGTTGGGCAGCCCGGCCATAATAATAAGTGGTTCTTTTTTTACCGGATGTTCAAAGTAGAGCCTTCGGGCATGCAGGTTGATACTTTTGTCCGGATTGGGTTTGGGGAACCCATACTTTAAATCTCCGCGAATGGGACAACCAAACTCTGCCATATGTACCCTGAGCTGATGTGGCCGGCCTGTTAAAGGTTCAAGTTCTATGAGGTAGTGATTATTCAGTTTGCCCATGACCCTAAAATTAGTTTCGGCCTTTTGCGATCCCTCTACCGGTTCAGCATAGGCCCTAACGGTATTCTTCAGGCCGTCTTTCTTTAGCCAACTCACCAGCTTGCCTTTATTTTGGCTGGGTCTTTTTTTCACCACGGCCCAGTAAGTTTTTTGCACTTTTCGGCTGGCAAAAATTTTATTCATCCTCTCCAGTGCTTTAGAGGTGCGGGCAAAAACCAATACCCCGCTAACCGGACGATCGAGCCGGTGAACAGGATGCAAAAACACCGCCCCTGGTTTATTATACTTTTCGGCAATGTATTCTTTGCAATAGTCTAAGAGGGTTTTGTCTCCGGTACTGTCTCCTTGTACCAGATAGCCTGCCGGTTTGTTCACAATCAGCAGGTGATTGTCTTCGTATAATGGTTGTACTATCTTTTCCATTAGAATTCGCTGGTAAAGTGGAACTGAATATCGGGAAAATTATCCTGAACCATTTGCAACCATGCTTTAGATTCGGCCATAAACACGAGTTTCCCGTCTTTGTCTCGCGCAATGTGTCTTTGCTTGGAGTTAATGAACTCGTTGAGCTTTTTCGGGTCTTTGGAAGAAATCCAGCAAGCCTTATAGAGCTGCATGGGGGCAAACTCTACCGATGCCCCATATTCATGCTTTAGCCGGTATTGAATTACTTCGAACTGAAGTTGTCCAACCACGCCTACTGCTTTTCTTGAGCCCAGTTCAAAGTTGAACAACTGGGCTACGCCTTCATCCATCAGTTGGTTGAGTCCTTTTTCCAACTGCTTGGTTTTCATGGCGTCTTTATTGATTACCTCTCGGAAAATTTCGGGAGAAAAAGCAGGTATGCCTCTGTAAACCCCTTTTCGGCCATTGGTAAGTGTATCGCCAATTTTAAAGTTACCCGTGTCATACAGACCAATAATATCACCCGGGTAAGCCTCATCTATGGTTTCTTTATCTTGTGCCATAAAGGCAGTGGCTTGCGATATGCGAAATTTCTTGTCTTGCCGGGTATGATAGTAGTTGGATCCTCTTTCAAACTTACCTGAGCAAATGCGCAAGAAGGCGATGCGGTTTCGGTGTTTTGGATCCATGTTGGCGTGTATCTTAAATACAAAGCCTGAAAACTCTTTGTCGGTAGGTTCTACCAGTTCGTCATCTAATTTTCTCGGTTTTGGATTAGGAGAAATCTTTAGAAAGGTGTCTAGCAACTCCTTCACTCCAAAATTATTCACAGCTGAGCCAAAAAAGACGGGGGCCACCTTACCACTCAGGTAATCATCTACATTCAGTGGGCCGTAAAGCTCGGTGAGCATTTCAACATCTTCTCTCAACTGTTGGGCATAGCGTTCGCCAATAATTTTCTCCAGTTCAGGCGAATTAATGTCAGAGAACTTGGTGGCCTCTTCGTGCAGTTGTTGTCCGCCTTTAAACAGCCTTAGGCTTTTATCATAGAGGCTATAAACACCCTGAAAGCTTTTTCCCATACCAATGGGCCAGCTTAGTGGGTGCACCTCAATATTCAGTTTGCCTTCAATTTCATCGAGCAGGTCATAAGGGTCTTTTCCTTCACGGTCTAGTTTGTTAATGAAAGAAATTACGGGAGTGCTTCGCATGCGGCATACTTCCATCAGTTTTTCAGTCTGAATCTCTACGCCTTTAACACAGTCTACCACCATTATTACAGAATCTACTGCGGTAAGGGTTCTGTAGGTGTCTTCGGCAAAGTCTTGGTGACCGGGGGTGTCGAGCAGGTTTATTTTAGTGCCTTCATATTCAAAGGCCATTACCGAGGTGGCCACAGATATACCTCTCTGTTTTTCAATCTCCATCCAGTCGGAGCGGGCATGCATATCAATCTTGCTCGATTTTACGGCTCCGGCTTTTTGAATGGCACCTCCAAAAAGCAACAGCTTTTCCGTAAGAGTGGTCTTTCCCGCATCGGGGTGACTGATAATGCCGAAGGTTCTCCGTTTTTCTATCTCCTGCGCTAAACTCATCTCGTTGAAATTGAGGTGCAAAAGTACTTAAATTATACTGCTTGGCACAAGGAAGTAAGAAATGTCATTCACCGGGTTTGCGCTTTCTTTTCCAGCGCTTATGGCTCCATAGCCAATATTTGGGTTCGTTCAATATGGTTTGCTCCAGTGCCTGAGTATGCATTTCAGTAATGGCGCCATGCGGCTCATCCAGTGGGTTTTCTGTCAAAAGTTTGAAAGTGGCCTCATAGTAGCCGCGCTTTATCTTGTCTATTTGGAAATAAACCACTGGAGCGTTGAGCTTCCGGGCAAATTTTTCTGGGCCAAAAGCCACAGCCGTTTCCTGATTTAAAAATGTAGTCCAGTATACCTTCTTAGCCAGGGTTGGCGATTGGTCTATGGCAAAGAAAATAGCCAAAGGAGTGGAGCAGTTGTCCAGTGCGCCCTGTTGTACCTGGCTTCGGGAGAACAGCTGCATTCCAAATTTTTTGCGACTTTCAAGAATCTTCTTCTCGAAGAATTTACTTTTTATGCGCTGGTAAATTCCGGCTGTTTGCATGGCCATACAGGCATTGACTGACATGGCCAAATACTCCCAGTTGTTATAATGTCCGCCTACCATAATTACACTGCGTCCTTCGGCCTGATAGCGGTCTGCTACATCGGGGTTTATAACCCTAAAACGGGCCAGTGCCTCCTCGTTGGTCATGGAGAAGGTTTTGAAGGTTTCGAAAAGACCATCGAAGAAATGGTGGTAGAATCCACTTCTTATTTCTTTTAGCTTTTCTTCGGAAATACCCGGAAATGAGCGTTTAAGATTGTTGGTTACTATTTTGGAACGGTACCTGAATACACGGAAGAGTAACAAATATGCAAAATCGGAGAAGGCATATAGCAGTGGCCAGGGTAGTAAGGAGACAGGTTTTAAAAACAGATAATAGAAGAGCCTCATCATTTGGGTTCAAAACTAACCATTGTCAGCATATCTTTCTGCACCTGGCTCTATTTTCTGTCAATGTGTCACCGTCTGTCACAAAAAATCAATTGGCATAACCCTTGTTCCATACGTGGCGGATTTTGAACTAGAAAATATTTATAGATAGATCATGGGAAAAATAATTGGAATAGACTTAGGTACTACCAATTCATGTGTTGCGGTGATGGAAGGTAACGAGCCTGTTGTGATCCCAAACAGTGAAGGCAGAAGAACCACGCCATCAATTGTGGCATTCTTGGATAATGGTAATGGAGAGAGAAAAGTGGGTGATCCTGCCAAGCGCCAGGCCATCACTAACCCAAAAAACACAATCAGCTCAGTGAAGCGATTTATGGGTAAAAAGTTTTCGGAAATGAGAGAAGAAACAAAAAACGTTTCTTACGAGCTTGAATCCGGAAGCAATGACACCGTACGGGTAAAGATTGGTGACAGAAAATATACTCCCCAGGAAATTTCGGCTATGATACTTCAGAAAATGAAGTCAACAGCTGAAGATTTCTTAGGGCAAGAAGTAAAAGAGGCAGTAATTACTGTACCGGCATATTTTAATGATGCAGAGCGTCAGGCCACCAAAGAGGCCGGTCAGATTGCCGGTTTGGAGGTGAAGAGAATTATTAACGAACCAACGGCCGCAGCTCTGGCTTATGGCTTAGACAAAAAAGATAAGGATCAGAAAATTGCCGTTTACGATTTGGGTGGCGGTACTTTCGATATCTCTATTCTTGAGTTGGGCGATGGTGTATTTGAAGTGAAGTCTACCAACGGTGATGTACACCTGGGTGGTGATGACTTTGATCAGGTAATTATCGATTGGCTGGCCGAGGAGTTCCTTAAAGATGAGGGCATAGATCTTAGAAAAGACGCAATGGCTCTTCAAAGACTCAAGGAGGCAGCCGAAAAGGCTAAAATTGAGTTGTCTTCTTCCAGCTCTACAGAAATTAACCTGCCATACATTATGCCGGTGGATGGTATTCCGAAACACTTGGTAAGAACCCTTTCAAGAGCCAAATTCGAGGCGTTGGCAGATAACCTCGTGAAGAGGTCTATGGAGCCTGTTAAGAAAGCTCTGGAAGACGCTGGCTATAGTACTTCTGATATCGATGAGGTAATTCTTGTGGGTGGTTCTACCCGTATTCCTAAAATTCAGGAAGAAGTTGAGAAATTCTTCGGAAAGAAGCCTTCTAAAGGAGTTAACCCCGATGAGGTGGTGGCCATTGGTGCGGCTATTCAAGGTGGTGTTTTAACCGGTGAGGTAAAAGATGTACTTCTGCTCGATGTTACCCCACTTTCACTGGGTATTGAAACCATGGGCGGAGTGTTCACTAAGCTTATTGAGTCGAACACTACCATTCCGGCTAAAAAATCGGAGGTATTCTCTACTGCGGCCGATAACCAACCTTCAGTTGAAATTCATGTGCTTCAGGGGGAAAGACCTATGGCCAAAGACAACCGAACCATTGGTAGATTCCACTTGGATGGTATTCCACCAGCCCCAAGAGGAGTGCCTCAAATTGAA
>NZ_DDDQ01000140.1:35308-44015 GCF_002336325.1 Roseivirga sp. UBA1976
AGAGGAGTGCCTCAAATTGAAGTAACTTTCGATATTGACGCCAACGGTATTATGAACGTTTCGGCCAAAGATAAAGGCACAGGCAAAGAGCAAAAAATCAGAATTGAGGCTTCTTCCGGACTTACCGATGAGGAGATCCAAAAGATGAAGCAAGAGGCTGAAGCCAATGCCGAGGCAGATAAAAAAGAAAAAGAGAAGGTTGAAAAACTAAACACTGCCGATGCCCTCATATTCCAGACAGAGAAACAGTTGAAGGAATATGGCGATAAGCTTTCTGAAGGCAACAAAAAGCCAATTGAAGAGGCTTTGGCCAAGTTGAAGGAGGTGCACCAGAAACAAGACCTGGATGCTATTGACCCAGCTGTTGAAGCACTGAACAAGGCTTGGGAAGGAGCTTCTCAAGAAATGTATGCTGCTTCTCAGCAAGCTCAAGGCGGTGCACAACAGGCTGGTGGCGAACAAACTGCAGATAGCAGTGCCGGAGGCGGAACTGGCGATGTATCCGATGTAGAGTATGAAGAGGTGAAATAACCTTATTACTCGATAAACAATAGATTGAACCCTGACTTTGGAAGAAGTCAGGGTTTTTTGTTTGGTCTTTGCCTGCAAGTTGGCTTTGAAAAAGAGACACAACCGATGCACCCCCAGGTTCAAAGGCCATACTTCAATGAAGAAATTGAAACGATAAATAGACCTTTTGGTCTAATTGTATATATTTACAACATGAATACCCGCGAACGCCTGATTAGTATTACTTCCGACTTGATTAGGAAGAAGGGTTATTTTGGTACGGGAATCAATGAGATTCTTAAACAGGTAGCCGTGCCTAAAGGCAGCTTGTACCATCATTTTCCAAATGGTAAGGACGAGCTTATTCGCGAAGCGGTTTATTATGGAGGAGAAAGCCAAATGCACAAGTATGGCAATGCCCTGAGGGGAAAGCCTGCAGAAGAGGGGCTGGCGGCCATGATTGACGTGATGGTTGAAGAACTAACGGCATCTAATTTTGAGGATGCATGCCCAATTGCGGCTGTGGCCATGGCCTCAGGCTCTATAGACGATGACATTAGGGCTGCTTGTGCGAAAGTCTTTGTGGGTTGGCAGAACGATCTGGCCGGATACCTCGAACGAAGAGGGGTAGACAATGCCCAACAAAAGGCAGAAGAGCTCTATGCCATGTTTGAAGGTGCCTATGTGCTCAGCAAAGCACATAAGGATGTGAAGTATCTGCTATTACAGAAAAAGTTTATAGCAGTGATTTTGAATTCGTAATATTTTTTTCATCAAATATAGACCGACTGGTCTGTAAATTATGACCATGCATATGTACAATAAAAAACCTGTTTCTTCAGCCATAATTCGATTTCAGGATTGTGATCCTTTTGGTCACTTGAATAACTCCAAATACCTGGACTATATGATCAACGCCAGAGAAGATCATCTCATTCGTGAATACGATCTGGATATTTTCCGAATGGCCAGAACAGAGGGGAAGTCGTGGGTGGTTGGTCACTCAGAAATAGTTTACATGAAACCGGCTCTGGTTATGGAGTCTGTGAAAATTCAGAGTCAATTGATCGATTTTTCAGAAAAACATGTTCAGGCTGAGATGATTATGTACAACAAGACTATGGATCAGGTTAAGGCAGTTCTATGGTCAAAATTCGTGCATTACGACCTAAAGGCCTTAAGAAGTGGAATTCATACTCCTGAGCTTATGGGGCTTCTGGAGCAGTTGCATGAGCCTTTGGAAGAACAACGATTGGAAGTAAGGGCAAAGAAATTGGCAGGGGTACAAATGAGCCCGGCCATCAACTGATTTACTCATTTCTCATATTGAGATAGAGTTTGGCTAAAAGACCATCATACGGATGGTCTTTTTATTTGTCCCTGGCTCAAAATGGTTTAATAAGCAACTGCAGCGGCTTTTTTGTTAACCTCTGCCGGAATAGTTTTCTCAATAGCCGACTTGAAGCTGTCGTCATATATAAGAAACAGCCACTTGTTGTACTTGGGGTCATGAATACCCATTAGGAACTTCTGGCCTTTCACATTAATGTAGTTTTGAGACTTATTATAAACCACGTTTTCCTTGCCAAAATTGCTTTGCAGGGCGGGCACCAGCAAGGGAGCAATCCCTCTCAAATCATCTGTTGTTAGCGGAAGCTCCATCTCAAGGTTGTATTTAATAAGAGCGTATTTACTTTCTTTTACTGTTGGTAGAGCTTTCTTATCAAGTACCTCCATATTTTTGAATTTCAGCTCAATACCCGATTGCTCCAGTAGCTCAAAAACCTGAAACATATCTTTTTTAGAGGTGTGCTCAAATACAGGCGGATACATAAAATCCAGCACTTGTGTATAGTTACGTTGCTTTATAAGAGTCAGGAATTGAGATACCTGAGAGTCTATGGCCGAGGCATCTTTAGGGTTTAACTGTTGCGCACTCAGAGCCACCGAACATACCGTTAGCAGCCCTATCAAAATCACTTTTTTCATCTTTAGTTAGGTCCTTTATCTTTTGACGATTTACTCTCCACTTTTGTGAACAATTGGAAGTTTTGTGTAGCTATCCAAAAACCGTTCCCTTGTTTGTACACATCCTTATATTTCTGCCATTTGCCCTCGTAGTAGTAAATACCACAGCCGAGTTCTACCACATTTTCGGAATACAAAGTGGCCCTATGAGGAGGCGAGTCTATCCAACTTTGAACGATGTGATCGGCCAATTCAATATATGTACCAAACTGCCGGCCACCAACGGCATGTATATTTTCCGCAATATTAGGGTTTTTAATACCGGCTAGGGCCGCCCGATCTTCCGGGGTTCTGCGTTTTTTGTTTTTGGGGTGAGTATGATCGAAAAAATCGTCTTTGGCCATGTGATATGAATGATTATAGGCCATAATCTCCAAATTGGGCTGATGGTTTACAGGGTTAAGTCCTTTTTCTATACGGGCTTCGTTTGTCACATAAAATAGGGCCGCTTGCAGTAAAGGGTAGTCTACTTTCTCTTTATCAAGCCGCTTCTGAAATAACTTAAAGTCGCGAAAATTACTGTCATTAATCTCTGAATACAGCGATTCTTTCCACTTGCGTTGTGCATGACTTTCTAAGGGTAGGGCCAATAGCAGCGATATGCAAAATGTGTATGTTAGTGACTTCATTGTTCAGAGGGGTTTTCCGGCTTTTGCTATCTCTTGTTAATTTAAGGAATGCGCAGATGATCTTGGCTGAAAAGCCCAATTAAAACGAAAAGAATTAAATTTGACCACATACCTCATAAGTTTCATGCGCTTATCAATTGTTTCAAAAACCCTCTTTCTGCTTGTCTTATTTTCGTTGTGGAGTTGCAGCGGTCATTTAGCCCGTTCTAAAAAAGTAGAGACTGTGGTGCAAACAGCCCGCTCATACATTGGTACGCCATATAAGTATGGAGGAACCACCCGAGTGGGAATAGACTGTTCGGCACTGCTTTATCATTCCTTTAGAAGTGTAAAAGTTAGTTTGCCTCGTACTTCAGAAGCCCAGGCCAAGCAAGGCAAGAAGGTAAAAATGAATGAATTAAAGGTTGGAGACATGGTGTTTTTTGCCACAGGTAAAAGCAAACGACAAATAAACCATGCGGGTATTGTAAGTAGAGTAGGCGGACGTTCTGAGGTTTGGTTTATTCATGCTTCTACCTCACTTGGTGTTACTGAAAGTAACCTGTATTCCCCTTATTATCTGGAGAAATTCAGGAGAGCAAGGCGCATGTTTTAAAAAGTATTAGCTTGTAAAACGGCCACAAAAAAAGCTCGTCATTTGACGAGCTTTTTCTTCACAGCACCTTATAGGGACCATTTGTGCAGACACAAATGGTGGCAAAATAACGAAACATACGCCATGAGACTTAAGTAAGTAACCCTATAAACTTAAATCAAACCTCATACCCCCGTCTTAGACGGGGGCATATTATGAAAAAGGCATATATTTTTATAGCAATACTATTTTTTGGATGTAAAGAAGAGAAGGTTCTTTTTGATCAGAGTGATATTGAGGTGCCGAAAGTGTTCAAGCTCTCACCTGACAATAGTTGGGATTTCTTAAGAAACGAGTTGTCGCCCATTCGCGATCTTATATTAAAGGACTCGCTATTGATCATTAATAAAATCTTCCCGGGCCCATTCTATTATTCTGTTTACAATATCCGAACAGCAGAGAAGTTAGTTGAGTTTGGCGTACAAGGCCAAGGACCTGAGGAGTTACCTGATTACTCTAATGCAAACCTTAATAGTAAGAATGCAGATATATTAGAAATTATTGTCCCTAATGCCGGTGGAGCAATTTACTCAGTGGATTTAAAATCACTCAGAAACAAAGATGTCACTTTAAACAAAGTAGCAGAGTTGGGCTATAATCCATCTAATTTTGCCCATGTTGACTCAATATATGTAATTGATTTTGGAAATAGGTTTGACGTAGTGGATCGATTTGGCAATCATATTGAATCAGCTATCGACTATCCCTTTGAGAAGGAAACAGCCTTACCTGAGAAATTATGGAACTTAACCCATCAAGGGTTAATGAAGAAAAGGCCAATGGACAATAGGATCGTATTTGCTTCAATGTATGGTCCAAATATTGATTTAATGGAGTACTCAGAGCACCTCACTTCTCTCTTAAAAATACATATACGTGAGCCTAAGGTTTTTGATAATTCGGGAAAACTTGCTTCGGGTGATGCCGAGTTGGTTGGGGTTACTGTATCCGATAAAAATGAAATGGCATTTATAGATGTAGAAGTGACCAACAGTTTTATCTATCTTCTCTACAGCGGTCGCTCTTATGAAAAAGATGGTGACGATGCCTTGCTTGGAAATAGCGTTTATGTTTTGGATTGGGATGGAAATTTTCTTGCCTTGCTAAGCTTGGAGAAGAATACTAGGGTTATTTCGGTTAACCAATCAGATGAGATTTTAATCGCTCTAGATGAGGAGAAAGAAACTACAAATCTTCTCGGTTATAAATTGCCAGATTTTGATAGTCCCAGGTGAGAAGTTCCTTTGGCAAAATAAGCTTTACTGTTCAACAGAGTAAGTATTTAGGATTTTTAATAATTCTGCCCGGCATAAGTTCTCTTTACTCTTCAACTTTGAATAGTGATGAATAACTGGAGAATTGTATATAAAGTGCCGTTGGTTACTCTCTACAACTCAGAAGGTTCTGTATACACTACGTCTTTTAGGGGTAAGGGAAGACTACACGTTATATGTATAGCATCGCCTCATTGGCATAATGGACAGTACCGATGTCTATCGGATTAATAATTATAAGGGAGGATTCAGAACAGTGCTTTAAAGAAAAAAGCCCTGCATTTCTGCAAGGCTTTTGATGCTGTGGAGGATACCGGATTCGAACCGGTGACCTCTACACTGCCAGTGTAGCGCTCTAGCCAGCTGAGCTAAACCCCCAATGATTTGCGAAACCTTCTGCCAGCAGCACTTTTAAGGTACTTTTCTCGCTGACGAGCTTCGGCTATTGTATGGTAGTACTCGGTGTAAACAATCTCCCATGGCATTTTTGATTTGGTCGACTTTACCTTTCCTGCATTATGTTCTTTTTGGAGCCGTCTTTCGGGCTCTTCGCTCATTCCCACATATTGGGATTGATCTTTTTTACTTTTGAGTATGTAAACGTACATTCTCTCGTAGTAGCGCTCCCCGTCCGTACCGAGCGTTACGGCTCGGGCGGGTAGCCAGCTGAGCTAAACCCCCAAACGGAACGCAAATATAGTGGTTGAACTGAATACTGAAAATAGATTGTAGAAAAAATGCTTTTGAACCACACCGCTTACTTAAGAGTCGCTTCGATTGTGCTATAAATCGGAGCAGAAAGCAGTTGCTTCAGTAGTGGTAGCTGCTTCGTATCTAACTCTAAAAAATACCACCGGTTATTCGTATAGAGGCTTAATAGATGACTTTCTGATTCTATCTTGAAATACCCGCCCTTTTCTACAAATTCTACCGACTTGTATTTTGGGTTAGCAGCAAATACCGCCTTAAGGGTAGGAAAGTCTTCAGTAGAGTACATGTCTTGCTGAAAGTATACCTGTATGTTGGCCTTGTAGGTGCCAAAGTAAACCTCAGTACTTTGATCGCCATTTTCCTCAAGACCAAGATGGGTTATTTCAAACGCCTTCATTTTGTCGAACTGAATCTTAAAGCCCATGGACGAAATGGCTTCGAAGGCGCTTGTCATAGCTTCTTTTGGAAGCACTGTAAACAGCTGTGGGTAAATTCTATCCATAACAGCGTCCCAGTCCGACTCTCCAATAAGCTGCAAGTACTCTTTAAATTCTTTCTTTGCCTCTTTTGCCCGGGCTTTACTTTGTGCCCAGCCATTTGTGAAACATAGACTGCAGCTAAATACGGCAATCAGTACAAGTCTTTTCATGCTGTTTACTTTAAGGCTTCACTTATGGGTTGCCCAGTGGTGCCGCTAGGCATTCGTATGTTGAGTAGCATACTGATGGTGGGGGCAATATCGGTAATGTGTATAGGCCTAACGGATGTACCGGGCTCAATGCCCCAACCATAGAACATTATGGGGATGTGTGTGTCGTATGCCCATGGGTTGCCATGACCTGTACCTTTGGCACCTCCCCATTGCCAGGCAGGTTCCATCACCATTTTTACATCGCCACTTTCTTTGGGGTGATAGGCATTCTGAATCAATGATTGCACATGGCTCTCATAGCTATTGCGAGTAAGGTCTATGCCCGGAACAGCCAGGTATATACCTGGAAATTGCATGGCGTGTTGAGCAACAAAAAGTTGCGCTTCATACAAGTCTACACCTTTGGTCTTTAGGGTGGAATGGTTGAAAAAGATGTCCATTCCTGTATTCTCGAACCACTCCGCTTCTCCAAAACGCTCGTTCATAGCTTGGGAAAGGTACTCTGAGAAATTACGGCTGCCAAAATTGTCTGCCCGGAAGCCCAGCTCTTTCATTCGGATAGAGTTTTCCGCCACGGCATGGTCAGCCGAAAGAAAAACCACATAGTTACCTTTGCCTAACTTTTCATCGAGTTTGTTCAGCAAACGCTCAATTTCCCGATCCAGACGAACATAAGTGTCTTGCACTTCTTTGGATTGTGGGCCAAAGTTATGGCCAATGTAATCGGTACTCGAGTAGCTTATGGCCAAAAAGTCAGTGACTTCATCTTCTCCGAGGCTTTCGCCTTCTAAAGAAGCCAGAGCCAGCTCGGTGAGTATGGTGTTTCCCCAAGGGGTGCTTGGCAGCATGCCAAAGTTTCCGTTTTGTTCGCGAAGTTGTGCCAGATGATACGGAAAAGTAGGATTTTCCTTGCCTCGAAAGCCACCTTCGTATTTAGAATTATCTTCTCCACTCTCAGTGTAGTTTTCTTCGGGGAGAAACAAAGTCCATGTGTTGTTGAGGTATTCATCGGCCAATTTTCGATCGTTGAATTGGCTTACCCATTCAGGGAGGGTTTTCATGTAGTAGGTAGATGTCATAAAGTTGCCGGTTTGGCTATCGTACCAGTATGAGCCATCGGAAAGATGGCCTCCCGGAAGAGCCGAACCTCGGTCTTTAATAGACATGGCCACTACTTTGGCTTGTTGCTGGGTGAACATTTTGAGTTCATCGGTAATGGTTGAACTATAGAGGTTGGCTGGTGAAATGCGTCCGTTTCTTACACTACCGCCAACGGCATTGGCCGTGGTATCTTCAGCACAGTATACTCCTCGCTTTAACAGGCGGCTATACCAACTGTTGTTTACAATGCCGTGTATTGATGGAGTGGTGCCCGTATAGATTGAAGCATGCCCTGGCCCGGTGCTGGTAGTGGCATAGTTGTAATGTGCGTTTTTGGCCATAAAGCCTTCGTGCATCAGTCGCTTAAAACCTCCGGTACCAAAATCGTTTTCAAACCGCCATAGGTACTCTTGCTTCATTTGATCTACCACAATGCCCACCACAAGTTTGGGATTGGTGTTTTGTGCTTTAAGTGTAGCCAATGAAAGGCAGCATAGAAGGCTCAGCGTAATTTTTTTCATGAAGTATTAATTTGTAGGACAAGCTATTTTATAATATTCCTCTTGGCGGAAACTTTGTGTGAAGAGTTTATTACCCTTTTTGTCGTAGTATATAACTACATAAATGTTGGCTTCCTTCACCAATTTAACAGCAAAATAAACGGGGTTGGCCGGAGTTCCCAGAAGGCGTATAAAGGTGTAGGTGGGCTGAATTACTTCGCCCATGCTTTCACTATAAATACCTTGCCCGTTTACGGTGGTTATAAAAAGGGTTTTATCTTCTTCGCCCACATCGATGATTTCGAACGATTCGATCTGTTCGTAGAGCAGGTCTTCATTCCTGATGTTTTCCAACATCCACTCGTTTTCTATTCTTACCAGGGCAATGGAATCGTTGAAGTAAGTTACCTCATCGAACTCAAAGGCAGTGAGGGCTTTGCCTTCTTTGTTTACAAAGCCTTTGTACCGTCCCTGAGTGGCCACCAATACAGTATCTGAATATGGCTCGAGCAACTTATCGAACTTGGGGCCAATGTTAATTCCTCTGGTAGGGTTAATAACACCAAACTTTCCTTTGTCTAAGAGGCTTACATAGCCACTTTCGTTAGAGCCAATGCCATCGTACACAAAATTGAGCAGGTAGTGGCCGGTGCTATCGGCTAAGGCGG
>NZ_DDDQ01000140.1:44317-54349 GCF_002336325.1 Roseivirga sp. UBA1976
AGGGTGCTATCGGCTAGTGCGGCATTTCTTTTTTGCAGGCGGATGAGGTTAGGACCAAGTGCCGTTACTTCATTAAAAGTTGAGGAGAGAATTTCTCTGCCGAACTGATTGTATATTTTCCGATACTTCTTTTCGTTGGAGAGCATAAAGAAGTCGTTCACAGCCGGATCTCCTGTTTTAATATAAGTTTGTGGTATAAGTAGCTTCGGTTCCCAGCCTTTTTCAAGAGCTATGCGTTTTCCATTTTTGAACTGAGCCCAATTTTTGTTTCCCTGCCATAAAAGTGCCATGTTTTGGCCTAAAAGCTGAAGGGAGTCCAGGTTGGTCATAGGGGGCAGATCGCCAACCTGATCGTAGAGAGCCCATTGGTTGTTGAGCTTCGTAGCCAGCCATTGTTCGCTTTCTTTTACCTGCTGCAATTCCTGAGTAGCCAGTTGAGGGTATCGGTCGTGCAATACACGAATACCTTTGGAGCTTACCAGTTTCCAGCCATAGGGTTCGTCATATATTTCATAATTACCAAAAGGTATAATGACCCGTAGGCGTTCGTCTAATATGGCCTCTTGTCCTTTGCTGCTTACCCAAATGCGGCCATTCTCCAGCAGTTCAACTTCATCATAAGCCATTTCAATAGAAGGTGTTTCGCCATCAAGAGCGGGGTGCAGTACTTCCGGGGCCACCAAGGCCATGCGTCCATCTTTTTCTAACAGAATAAGACTTGCCAGGGTGTCTATTCGTGTGTAAGCATGAGGTAGATAACTGAGTGCATTAATGCTTGTGAGTCCGTACAGACCTTCGCTTTGGGTACGAATAAATGACTCGTTTAAAACCGCAATTTCTTCTTTGGGCTGGTCAATGATTAATTGCCCCGACTTGTGCAGGAGGGTTTGCCCTTCATCGCCATAGAGCACTATAAAGCCATAGCCGGCATCTTTGGCATCGCTAATGTTGCCTGAATAAAGCAGTTTTCCATTTCGCGCAATAATGGCCCCGCTGCCGTTGTATTGCCCAATCACAAAATCGGTAGTTATGGGTTCACAAAGACAACGCTGCGGAATATCTGTGTACAGGGTTTTTAACTGAGATTGCCCTTGAGCATTTAGAAATTCTATGGTGTTTTCCGTGAGTTTGGGTATCCAATAGCCCTTTTCCAATAGCTGAATTTGCCTGATTGAATCCCCCCACAATGGCGAGGGGTAGAAATCCAGAAAGTCGTCAGTGCCAAATTTTTGTTTATACGTATGATACATGCGCTTATAGGCTATAGCCAGCAACTCTTCTGAGGGGTACTCTCTAAAGAAAGCAGCATAGTCATCGAGGCGGTTAGTGGCAGTACTTATTCGGAAGATTTCATGAACAATACTGTCCAAGTAAGGGGTGTCGGGGAATTCTTCCAGAAAAGTTTTGTAAGAAGCCAGCTTGCCATCGGTGGTGCGCTCCTTAAAAATGAGCAGCCGGTATAACGAGTCGGCTCTGGCATATTCTTTGGCTTTCGGATATTGCTCCATAAACTCCTTATAGGCTTGCCACGAATGCTCCGAGCTGGCTTTAGAAAAGGCAATGGAGTTGCGCAAATCTATGGCCTGTGTTACTTGCGAAGCATCGTTGTGGCGAGCAATAAAGGCGTTGTAGTTTTCTATAGTATGTACACCTTTTACCTCTTCAAATTTCAGGCTGTCAATTCTGTCTTTGAGCTGTTCAAGCCTTGCCGAATCCACCATTACATCGGCCAGACTTTCCAGGTCTTTAGGGTTTTTAATGGTTTTGAATTGCCTGATTGATCTGTGCACCTGGTCATAGGCTTTGTCCGTATCATAGTGTTCCAGGTTTGGTTGGCTATAAATCTGAGCATATAGGAAATAGGCGGCAGGGTTAAGGCTGTCTTTTTCAACCGACTTAGCCAATGCTTCCAGGGCTTTGGTTATCTCGCCTTTCTCATAAAACCGGAAGGCTCTTTTGGGAATTTCCAAACTCCAAAAAGAAACGGCCAGAAGCAGCGCAGATATAAATAGTTTTGGGCTTTCAGTTCTCATAAGCACACCACGGCAGCAAAAATAATAAACCCTTTGGCATATGACTCGTTATTGGTCGTGTTTGCATTCATGGATTTTAGGCTTAAACGTTTTTCTTTGCTTCAGGTATGTCAATCAATTCCAGAATAGCAGAAATAATTAAGGCTTTTGGCGACAGTGAAAGCGCTTTTGCCAAGCGCATGGAGGTAAGCTCATCGGTGATGTTCAATTTGGTGAACCCTAAGGGAAGACTAAGCTACCCCAGTGGCCCGGTATTGGAAAAGTTACTTTCGTTGGAACTTGACGGCCAGCGCATATCGGCTGAATGGCTCATGCGTGGAGAAGGCGAAATGTTTGCAGCGGGCAGTGGGTTTAGAAGCCCGGAAGAGGCCCTGGATTATCTGAAAGAGGTGATCGATGAATTGAAAAAGGAAAAATAATTAGCCGCTGCCTATTAGTCTGGCATTGAATGACTTGTTAATTTTGAAACAAACTAAAACAACATGAAAAAGATATTTTTAGCTGTAGTAATGCTGGCCACTGTTTGGGCTTGTGCCGATAAGAAAACGGAGCAGACAGAGGTAAAAGCCGATAAGGCCGATGTGGTAGGGACTTACGGTGCAGAAATCTCAGAAGAAGGAGCCATTTCTGTGGAGTCTATGATGGCCAAACTGGAAACTTCCGATTCGGTGATGGTGAAGGTAAAAGGCGAAATTACAGCCACATGCGCCATGAAAGGTTGCTGGATGAACCTAGTGTTGCCCAACGGAGAAGAAATGAGAGTAACCTTTAAAGATTACGGTTTCTTTGTGCCGAAAGAGGGAATGGAAGGCAACTATGCCCTTATTGAAGGAATTGTTACCCGCACCCTAACCGATGTAGAAACATTGAAGCATTATGCCGCTGATGCCGGTAAGCCGGAAGAAGAAATATTGGCTATTACTGAACCAAAAGACGAACTTTCTTTTGTCGCCAATGGTGTAATTATTTACAAAGGAGAGCAAGCCGCTTCTGAATAAATAATAATAGCCCCGTATAGCTGTCTCGTAAACCAGAATTGATGTCGTACTGAACCCACCTGGTGTAGGTTGGCTCAGGAGGATGTGAACAGGGTTTGCGAGACATTTTTTTTGTTTTCATGCAACCCCTTCGGGTTTAAGTTCATCTTAGAAATACTTGTAACGATTTCATCGTTCGCAAGTCTAACAACTACAGCATTATAACCCGAAGCTCATGTCAACAAACAAACTCAAAACTATTACCCTTACTTTATTTGCTTTACTTCTGGTGGTTCAGGGCAACGCCCAAACCATAGTAAAGGCTTCTGATATAATGGAAGCCCTGAAACGCGGTGAAGATGTGAGCTACTCCAATGCCACCATTGAAGGTGTGCTCGACTTTACGTTTATGGAAGAAAAACTACCGGAACTACCAACAAAAAGGCGATGGTGGCGCGATGGCGGAGATAACACCGTCAACGAATCCATAGAGAGCAAGGTGTCTTTTGTAAACTGCACATTCAAAGACGCTGTAATTGCATACTATCACGACAGAAGAACGGAATACACCTTCACGGCCGATTTTGAAAGAGATGTGCGCTTTGAGAATTGTACTTTTAGCCGTGATGCCATGTTCAAGTATTCCAATTTTGAAGGTGAGGCTATTTTTGCCGGCTCTACTTTTGAAGAAGAAACCACTTTTAAATACGCGGAATTTGAGAACAGAGCCGATTTTTCCAAAACAGTGTTCGATGAAGACGCTATGTTTAAATACACTAAGTTTAGAGATGGAGCCAATTTTAATGCAGCCAGGTTTGAGCGATCGCTCGATATGAAATACACCAAAGTACGTGGCAACCTGGACGTGAAGGATATGGAAGTACGCTGGGATATTATTACCAAGTATGCGGAAGTAAATGGGCGAAGTTTCTCCCGATATTTACTAGACAACTAGTTTGCCTAAATAGAAATGCGAAGAGCCGTTCCGAACAATCGGGATGGCTTTTTCTTTTGGTAGATGCTTTTTCTCTTTAGAAGATGTAGGGAAAGAGGGAGTACATATCGCTTCTATGATGGCAAATGTTGAGATATAATGTTCTTGCAGAGCATTTCTGCTCCGTCCAGGATATTGGCTGTGTAGTGGTTGAGAGCGTTAATCTACGAATAAGAGATGATCAGGAATTTATAGAGTTAGCTTCATTTTTAGCGATTATCCAGATAGATCTCAGCACAGAATTTTCGATGCTCGTCCACAGAGCTTATCCTATTTAGCTGGCTATCAATGACTAGTAATTTTGTTAGTTGATCGTCCGCATTGAAGTTCCTGAACTGGTTTTCGTCATAATCGAGCAAGATTGAATCACCTCTGAGTACAAAGCGACCCACAGCTGTACTGAAGGCATTGTAGAGTATGTGGAAACGATTTTCTTTTTTATACAGGCCAATAAAATGAAGTTCATCACTAGCGGCAAAGATTAGCTCTTCTTTTTGATAGCAGCCCAATAATAGACCCAAAATGGCAAGTATGAGAGGTATGGTTTTCACCCTTTCCATTTTCTAAACTAATTCAAGAGCCCTATCCAAATCTCCAATCAAATCCTCTTTATTTTCCAGGCCTACAGAAATGCGCATGTCTCCGAGCGAAATACCCAGGCCTGTAAACTGCTCCCGGCTCAACTCTTTCAGATAGCTAATGGCGGGAGCATAAATAAGGCTTTCGTGGCCGCCCCAGCTCACTCCCAGATGAAAGTATTTCAGGCTATTCACAAAAGTTTTGATTTTTTCCAAATCATTGGTTTTTAGCTGAAAGCTCATTAGCCCTGTAAAGCCTGTCATTTGTTTTTCGGCCAATTCTTTCTGATCGAACGAATTGGCTCCGGGATAACGAATCAACTGAACTTTAGGGTGGTTTTCCAGAAAACGAGCTACTGCCTGTGCATTTTCCTGATGCTGTTTCATTCGAATAGGTAATGTTCTCAGGCTTCTCAGGAGCAGCCAGGCTTCGAAAGGAGCTATTTTGGCTCCAATCCACTCAAATTCCTTCAGCGAAATAGACTCCACATCTTCTTTGGTTCCAACAATCAATCCGGCCACCACATCGCTATGGCCGCCAATGTATTTTGAGCAAGAATGCATTTCCAAATCAATGCCCATAGCCAGCGGTTTCTGAAAAATAGGGCTCGCCCAGGTATTGTCGATCAGGGTTTTAATACCCCTGTCTTTCGCCAGTTGGGCGATCGCTTCAATGTCTTGTAGAGAAAAAACGGCCGAAGAAGGACTTTCCAGGTATATTAATCGGGTATTTGGCCGAATGGCATGTTCGAAGTCAGAAACTTCTTTACCGGTAACGTAAGTTACCTCCACATTGAACTTGGGCTTGAGGTAGGAAGATATGAAGTTGTTGGCCGGGCCATACAGATTTTTTATGGTCACTATGTGATCGCCTGCATTTACGCAGTGTAAAATAGCGGCAGAAATGGCGGCCATTCCAGAAGGAAATAACTGCGCTTTTTCTCCACCGCAGAGTGCAGCCAACTTCTCTTCAACCAACTTTACCGTAGGGTTTCTTCCTCGGGTATAAATAAAGCTGTCCATTCGGTGGTCAAAGGCTTCATCTATAGCATCCCAGTTTTCGAAGGTAAAAAGTGAGTTCTGAAAGATGGGTGGCACAACGGCCCCATTAGGGTTTCTTTCGGAATCATGCGCCAGCAGGGTTTCTATATTTGCTTTGTTCATCTCACTCATTTTTTGGGTCTTTTTCGACATCAACTTCATTATAAAAACAGCCTTTTCCTGTAATGGCCAGCAACGGAGCAATAATCAGGTTGGCCAGGGTGGTTAGTTGCCAGAACCAGTATTGCTCAACGGCAACCCCCAAGGTAGCGGCTATAAAGACTCCCGTTGTGGTCCAGGGAACACTATTTTCAAGCATGGTTCCGTAATCTTCAATCGAACGGGAAAGCACTTTTCGTGGAATGCGGTGTTGGTCATACTTTTTGGCAAAAGCATCGCCAATAATAAAGCTGGTGGCTGTTTGATTAGAAGTAGTCACATTGGTGAAACCTGTAGCGACTAAAGAAGAGATAATGACAGACGGCCTGTTTTTAGCAAAAGAAAAAAGTCTGTCTACAATTCTTGGCATGGCATTAATCATATCTATGGATCCCACGAATACAAAAATTATTATGGCGATCATAAAAGCGAAGCTCAACTCATAAAGTCCACCGCGCGAAAAAAGGGTTACAATACTATCCGGAACCTCTTTCATCCAGCCAGCCATAGAAGTTTCAAAGCCTGTGTTTAAGGTTTTAATCACATTTTCCAGACTATAGTCTTGTAGAATGATAGCCAGTAATGCTGCTACAATAGAAGATGATAACAGGGTTGGCAAAGTGCCTTTTTTCCTTATTGAGCCATACAGTACAATGAGGGGAGGAATAAACAGCAGTGGGCTAAAATGGAACATTTGCTCAATGGCCGATAAGGTCTCTTCAACCTTTGCATTATCCACTTCTCCGGAATCAATCGGGTTAACCAGCCCCATAATGAAGTAAACAATCAGAGCGAAAAGAGCTGCCGGTAAAGTCGTGTTCATCATAGATCGGATGTGTGCATATAAATCGGTTTCAGCGGCCATAGCGGCCAGGTTGGTGGTGTCGCTAAGTGGAGAGATTTTGTCTCCGAAGAAGGCACCCCCAACAATGGCTCCAGCAGTTATGGCCAAATCGGCATTTACTGCCTGTGCAATACCAATCAGCACTACTCCTATGGTGCCAATGGCTCCCCAGGAGGTGCCGGTGAGTGTGGAGAAAATAATCGGAATCAGAAAGGCCAGCACGTAGAGGTAGTCCGGGTTAATGAGTTTTATACCGTAATAGATAAACATGGGTATGGTTCCGCAAATAATCCATGAGCCAATGATAATACCTATGGCCAGCAAAATAAGCAGCGCAGGTAGCCCCTTTGCCTGCTTTCGGACAATGGACTGAAGGATGTCTTCCCACTTAAAGCCCATAATAAGCAATTGGGCGATGGCAAAAACCGAAGATATGAGAAACACAATTTCTAAGGGGAAGGCCTCCTGATTGAGAAACTGAGGCCTGAGAATAAGCCCATAGCCAATCATAATTGAAAGAAATGCTACAGGTAAAACGGCATGATAAAACTTAACCTCGGGCTTTTTTGTAGAATTCATAAGCAAAAAGTGCCGAGAAGATAGTGAGACTGCCTAAGAATAAAAATTGCTAAGCCGGAACCGGTTATACCCTGCTGCCGAAGCAAAGATAAAATCACAGATCAGTAATTGCCGAGTAGGATAATGCAGAGTTACCCACCGGACGGGAGATCAGTGGTTACTTACTGTTTTTAATAAACTGTTTGGCGAGTATGTTTAGCCTGGCACGATAAGGCACTACAGTGCCAATACGCTTATATAGCCGGGGAAAGAAACCGGGAATAACCACTTGCCGGCCCTGAAGCATTTTGTCTAGGGTATATTGAGCCACTTGCTGCGGGCTTCGGCTGGAGAGTCGGGCCATTAGTCCCAGTTCCTTTTCTCGCAACATTACATCCGGATTGGTAGGTACCGATGCCGGGCACAGTACTGTAATGCTCACCGATGAACCTTCCAGCTCTTTGTTGAGAGAGCGCGAAAAGGAAAGCACGAATTTTTTACTGGCCGAGTATATTCCTTTAAAGGGGATGTCGTAGAAGGCGGCCATACTGGCTACGTTAATGATATTGGCCTTCGGAAGGCTCATCATCATAGGAAGAAACAGGTGGGTTAAACTAACCAGCGAAACCATGTTTAGCTGCATTTGCCCTTCATAAAATTCTGAAGGTCGGCTCACAAAAGGGCCAGAGTTGCCCAGGCCGGCATTGTTAATCAGTAAGTCTACAACGTAGCCTTTTTCCTGGCACCAGTTGAGAATCTGTCTTGGAGCTCCCTGTTCCATAAGATTAATGCCCAGGTGATGGAAAGATAGGTCTGTGTATTGGCTGCTTAGCTGGTTGGTTACCTCCTCAAGCTTTGGTTCAGGTAAAGCCACCAAAAGCACGTTTTTACCTCTTGCGGCACATTCTTCGGCAAAGGCTTTTCCTATTCCGTTGCTAGCCCCTGTAATTAGGGCATATGTTTTATTTGCCATTCTTTAGCCAGTTCACAGTTTCTTCAATTCCTTTTTTTAGCGGAGTAATCTCATAGCCCAGTTCCTTTTGTGCTTTTTCGCTGGAGACCCTCCATTCATAGAGGTATTTTTTTACCCAGCCCGGAGTAATCATTGGCTGACGCCCAAAGTTTTCGGCCATAAACAGCTGGATTTTGCCAAAGGTGAGCATGGCTCCCAGTGGCATTTTATAGAGCTTGTGTCTCTTGCCACCAATTTCGGCAATGGTGTCGAACAGCTCATGGTAGGTAGCATCTTCTCCTCCAAGCAGGTAGCGTTCGCCAGGCCTGCCATTGGCCATGGCCAGTTTGTGGCCATTAATTACATCTTCAACATACACGTAGTTTCCGGTGCTCATTCCATCGCCAGGCATAAACTTCCATTTGCCTTCAATGTATTGCTTCACCAGTTTGGTCACAGAGTTACTCACATTTAGCGGGCCCGGACCATATACACGAGTGGGATTTACTATAACCACGTGCTGCCCTTTTTGTACATACTCTTTTATTCGCAGTTCCGATTCATACTTGGAGCTTTCATAAGGCGTAAAGAAATCTACCTTGCGTGGAGTGTCTTCATTCACCGGGCCATCTATGGCCGGTCCGATAACTCCTGCCGTAGAAGTGACCAGGGTTTTTTTAACACCTTGTGTTTTTGCAGCCTCCAGTATGTTCAGGGTGCCATCTATATTCACCCGCTCAAAGGTATTGTCTTTGGCCCATACACTGGCGAAGGCCGCCAGGTGATACACCTCATCGCAGCCTTCCATACCTTGTAATAGGGCTTCCTTAGCAAACAAGTCGCCTTCAACCATAGATATACGGTCGTGCTCCAGATTTTTGGCTTTTGCTTTCGAACGAATTAGAGCTACTACCTCGTGCCCTTCATCGGCCAGGTTTTTGGCTAATTTCTGGCCTATAAAGCCAGTGCTTCCGGTAATGAAGATTCTTTTCGGCATTAGATCACTTTCATTTCAGGGTGATGTTTCAAAGAGAAAAAGAAGTTAGACAAGGCCAACGTTATGTGGACGAAGAAAGCCACCCAAAAGGTTCCGGTAGTTAGGGTAATAAGGCAAAGCACAATACCCAACGGAATAGCACCAATGGTTTCTTCTAAATTCTTAGGTACATGTACCAATGCATATATGGCAGCATTGAGCACTATAGCAGGCCACTCACCCATTAGCGGCACGGTGGCAAAGAGCAACAAGCCTCTAAACATGAGCTCGTAGCCAAAAAGATAGGCCACCCAGGTAAAAGCATTGGTAGCCACCATTGGCTTGGTCCATTCCTTTTCGCGCACATTGGGGTAAAAAGCCAGATTCTTCTCCTTTTTGGAGTTAAAAAAATTCATGGGAATAATAATGGTCGCTAGTCCCAAAATCCAGGCCAGGCTGGTGCCGTGGTTTTTAAAGGCCACGCCATAGTCTTCAGGTGTTTTTCCCATAACCATCATCATTATAATAGCCGGAACAACACCTATGCTCATAGCTCCCAGGTAGCGTGTCATCCATAAGAATTTGGTATTGCCTCTTTCGGCTCCAAAACGGCCCTGATACTTGTTTTTAATTTTAGTGGATATCGATACAAAGTGATAAAGACTAAAACCAATAGTAACCAGCACAAAGGCAAGAATAGGTTCCAAATATTGTGGGTTCCAGGCGGGAATATTCATGAAGTCGGGTTCAGATAGTGGGCAAAAATAATAACATCTGATAGATTAAGGCAGCCTGAGGCGCTAATTAACATTGAAGAGGCAGTGTAAGGACTGCGAAATGACTGGTGAGCACCGAAACCAACAACAAATTGATTTTATTGCACTTAATTTGAAGAGATAATTGCAGACTATGAGAATAAT
>NZ_DDDQ01000019.1:0-9373 GCF_002336325.1 Roseivirga sp. UBA1976
AGAAATTGATCATGTACAGGTAATTCCTGAAGTTATTGGCTGCGCCATTGCTCTTAGAAAGGGAAATCAGAAAGTAGACGGCAATTTCTTTGTGATGTCTCTGGGATATGGTACTCTGGAAGGATTGTTGAGCACTGAAGGCGGTATAGTACAGAGAACATCGCTTTCTACCTACGGTTTGCGATATGCTGTAAACCTGTTAGAAAAAGAGCTGGCTAAAACCTACTACCTGGAGTTGAAAACAGAACATCAGATTGATGTAGCCTTTCAAAAAGGTGTGATATTCCTGAATAGAAAGCGTATCGACATTAAGTCTATCAGAGACAAAGTAATTAGACAATACTACGAAGACGTTGTGTCTCCGGCCATGCGCAAGGCCTTTAACGACAACGACTTTACCGTTTCGCACCGCATGTTCCTTGCCGGGGGCGGAGCACTCTACCCTCAGTTGGTTGAATGTTTCAAAGAAGAGTTTCAAGATATTCTGGATCTGGAAGTGGCTTTTGAACCGCAAACACTTGCCAGCCGTGGCTATTGCATAAATTCTGCTCAGTTGAACGGAGGGGTGAAAGGAAATGCTGTGGGTCTGGACATAGGAAATGCCACCACTATCATTTCTGTGTATGATGAAAATAACTTGAGTACAGAATCTTCAATACCCGCTGAATACTAATGAGTAGAAAAGCCGAAGCAACAAACAATCCATCTACCTTAATTACTCAGATTCGTGAAGGCTCCGTAATATCGGGCAACATGAAATCCGAGCACAGCATTAGGGTCGATGGATTTGTTACTGGCGATCTGATTTCGGGAGAAAAAATCATTGTTGGATCGCATGGCGAGATTGGAGGCAATTTGAGTGGTTCGGACATTACCATAGAAGGCTATGTAAATGGCGATGTGCTCTCCAACGGGCACTTACACCTGGCTCAAAACGCCAGAATCTACGGTAAGATATATGCCAAGAAAATTTCGGTTGAAAACGGTGCCGAGATGAACGGCAAAGTGACAGTGGGTGAACAGGTGGAAATGCCTGAGCTAAGCTCCAGCTCCCCTTCCCGATCGTCTAAAGATATCAACATCAACCGTAACAGAAGCTCGTCAATGCCCAACGAGCAAAAAGACAACTACGGCACAGTGGCCTGGTAACTGCCAGGCCCATTGGCCTCTCTACTCCCCTCACATCCTTCTTCAAGAGACGGTTGCTATACTATTACCGTTTCTCAATCTGCGCATAGCCGGCTCAGCAAAGGGCAAAAATAGATACTCTGTTTACAGCCGGTGATTTTATATATACTTTGTTTTTAGCTTTCAAGCTCCCCCTTCAAATTCTATATTTGCGCTCCGAAAAAATCTACAGCATGAGCAACAATCTGATAGAAGAATTACAATGGAGAGGCATGATTCACGACATTATGCCCGGCACAGAGGAACAACTGAGTAAAGAAATGACTACCGGATATGTGGGTTTCGATCCTACAGCCGATTCATTGCACATTGGTAATTTGGTTCCGGTGATGTTGCTCGTTCATTTACAAAGAGCGGGACACAAGCCCATAGCTCTTGTGGGGGGGGCTACCGGACTTGTGGGAGACCCTTCTGGCAAATCGGCCGAAAGACCACTGCTCGATACCGATGCACTGAACCATAACCTGGAATCGCAGAAAAAACAGCTTCAAAAGTTCCTGAACTTTGACTGTGGCGAAAACTCGGCTGAAATAGTCAATAATTACGATTGGTTTAAAAACTTTGGCTTTCTGGAGTTTATCCGCGACATCGGAAAACACATTACCGTAAACTACATGATGGCCAAAGACTCTGTAAAAAACCGCCTGGAAGGTGGCATGTCATTTACAGAGTTTAGCTACCAACTGGTGCAGGGCTATGACTTCTTGCACCTATACCAAAACCTGAACTGCAAGCTACAAATGGGTGGCTCTGACCAATGGGGCAATATTGTTACCGGTACTGAGCTCATTCGCAGAAAGGTGCAGGGAGAAGCTTTTGCCATTACGGTTCCCCTGGTAAAAAAGGCCGATGGCACTAAATTCGGAAAGTCTGAGGGCGGAAATGTATGGCTCGATCCGGAGAAAACCTCACCGTATAAGTTCTACCAGTATTGGCTCAATACTTCTGACGAAGATGCGGCCAACTTTATAAAGGTCTTTACGCTACTACCTAAAGAAGAAATTGAAGCCCTGGAGAAGGAACATGCCGAAGCCCCTCATAGGAGAACACTCCAAAAGGCGTTAGCCGAAGATGTGACCCGTAGAGTGCATTCCGAAGAAGATCTTCAGACGGCCATTAAGGCCTCCAATATCCTTTTTGGAAAGTCTACCACGGAAGACCTGGCTTCTTTGAACGAGAGCACTCTCCTATCCGTTTTTGAGGGTGTGCCTCAGGTGGAAGTATCCAAGGCAGAAATAGAAGCCACTGAAAACTATATAGACCTGCTCAGCACTGTTACCCGGGACCAAATATTTGCTTCGAAGGGAGAGGCCCGCAGAATGCTGCAAGGCGGAGGAGTATCTATCAATAAGAATAAAATTGAAGATATGAACGCCAGGCCTCAGTTTGACTTACTGCAGAACAAATACTTCCTGGTTCAGAAGGGTAAGAAAAATTACTATTTGGTGGTAGTAGCCTAGCAAACCCCCAACGCAAAGAGGTTGTCTCCGGCTCTGCTTCTTTCTCTGCTATAAACACAGAAAGAGTAGCCAACGAGACAACCTCTTGTTGTTTAAACCCACAAAATTTTAATCACCGGGAGGAGTGACCACCATTTCTTCAAAATCCATGGCACTTACCTGAAAATAGCCCAGGGCTCCATTGCTAAGGTTATTGCGTGGGTTGGCCGGAGGAGGGCTAAACATGCCACCATCATTATTGAGAAGGTTAGAGAGATCTGAATAGAAAATAAATGCCTTACGCGTAAGGCTAAACATTTCTACCCTCACCACATCGCCCTCGCTGTAATAGCCTGCAATTTCTACATCATCGATAGTTTCTCCCAACACTTCATCGTCAGAGAAGTAAATGTCTGTGGGCCAGTCTAGCAAAATGGAATCATTTCTATAGAATTTAAACAGGTAGTGGTCTACCCTATCTTGTGGTTCTTTCGCGTAGAAAAGTACCGAGTAAATTCTTCCCGGAACCTCAGGGTCTTCCAACTCTTCATCATCCACTTTTACCTTTAATGAATCTATGGTAGTAACAGGGAGCAATTCTTCGGTGGCCGTATATACTTCTCCGTCTACCGTTACATTGAGCGTGTAGCTCAAACCAACCTCGCCTGTAAAATTGGCATTTGGCCAGTAGTAGCCATTTTTCTCAGGGTCGGCCGTAGGATTATGAACAAACACAATGGTTTCACCCAAAGAGGTAGTCACACGCACATCGGCATTGGTAATTCGCGGGGTTGCACCGGTTTCATAAAAGCCCCTGCTTCTGGAAAGTTTTACATAACTGCGCCCCTCGTGGTTCGTCACCAGGGCTTCAATAACCACTTTACTTTCTGTTTGAAGTGAGTCTATAGGAATGGTTTCTTCACAGCTCCAGGTCAACACTAGAAAAAGAAACAGGCCGATATATAATTTTAAAGATTTCATACTTAAAAGGTAATGTTGTAGGTGATTGAAGGGAGTACAGGGAACAAGTAAATCAGGCGAGCCTCTTTCTGAGTGCCATCACCAGTTATATTTCCGTCATCGTCCATGGTAACCCGAGTGTAGACAGAAAATGGATTTTTGCGGCTATACACATTGTAAAGAGAGAACACCCAGGAAGTTTCATACTTCTTTCCGGCATTCTTGCGTGGTGTTAGCGTAGCACTTAAATCCATTCGATGAAAATCGCTTAGCCTGTAACCATTCCTTTCGGTAATAATATCAGGCAGATAGCCATCGCCATACTCATAAGACCCTGCCGGTAGGGTTATGGGCCTACCCGTACCGTATGTAAAGTTTCCTCCAAAGGTCCATTTGTCGTTGTAGTCGTAGGTAGCCACTACATTGAGGCTATTGCGTCTGTCATGATTGGCAAAAAACTCGTTGCCATGATTTACTCCGGGCACCTGGCGTGTAGCCTTCGACCATGTGTAAGAGATAAACCCGCTAAGGTCGCCTTTCCTCTTCTGCAACATTAGCTCCAGTCCGTAAGCTTCTGAAGCACCTTGCCTAAATTCAGTGGCCAGGTCCTGATTAAAGAAAATCCGCGCATTATCGGCAAAATCGGTTACATTCTGTATGTCTTTGTAATAGGCCTCAACCGAAAACTCATAGCGGTTATTATTGAGGTTTTTGAAATAGCCTACAGCCAACTGATCGGCCTTTTGAGGAAGCAGGTAAGTTGAGCTTGGTGCCCATGTATTGAACGGAAGAGGCACCGTGCCACTACTTATGAGGTGCGTATTCTGCACCATTCTATTGTAGCTTGCTTTTATACTGGTTGACTCATTGACGATATATCGTGCCGAAAATCGCGGCTCCAGATTAATGTAAGTTTTAATATTCTCAAAGTCACCATAGTAAGTAGAGTCGGTTCTCACAGGTTGGACGTTATTGTTTACATCTTCATACTCATATACCATTTGCTCTCCTATGTTCTGGAAAATGGAAAGCCTGGCTCCATACTGAAAAGTGAGCTTGTCAGAAACCTGATGCTCCAACCCGGCATAGAAGGCGTGGTCTAACGCATACTCTTTCTGTAGTGCTGTAGACTTAAAAATAGATCCCTCGCCCGGCTCTATAATTCCCGGGTTAAACTGGCGATAGGTCAAATGATAGCCAAAATCCAGACTCAATCTGGGGTTGAAGAAGTAGTTCTGATCTTGTTTAAAGCTATATTCTGTAAGGTCTGAATCCCACTGAAAACCATCGCTTTGTGTAGATGACCCAAGGCCATAGTCGAACTTGCTTGCTATGAGCGATGTGTTGGAAAATAGCTTATCGTTATACAGGTGATTCCAACGAAATGTGGCTGTTTTATTCCCCCAGTCAAAGCCAAACTCTCCATCAAAATTAAAGTCGTCACGGCCGGCATAAAGTGCTAGAAAGAAACGGTTCTTATTGTTTGCCCGCCAGTTGACTTTGGCATTTACATCATAGAAATACACCAGGTTATCCTGATCGGCCAGTTTTAGAAACATATCTACATAAGACCGCCTGGCCGAAACAATAAATGAGCTTTTGTCTTTTTTAATAGGTCCTTCTAACATAAGGCTACTAGCCAGCAGGCCAATACCAGCCTCTCCTCCAAACTTCTTATTGTTTCCGTCTTTGGTGCGTACTTCCAAAATGGAAGAAAGTCTACCCCCAAACCGTGCCGGAATTCCTCCCTTATATAATTCAGAGTCTTTTATAACATCGGCATTAAACACTGAGAAAAGGCCAAACAAGTGAGAGGGATCGTAAACAGGAGCTTCATCAATAAGAATCAGATTCTGATCGGCACTCCCTCCACGCACAAAAAAACTGGAGGTGCCTTCTCCTGCAGAAATAACTCCCGGAAGCATTTGTATGGTTTTAATAATGTCGGGTTCGCCAAAGAGAGCCGGCAACTTTTTCACCTGAGCAAGATTAAGTTCATTCTTGCTCATTTGAATTTTCACCACGTGCTCATCTTCGCGCTCTCCGGTCACTACTACTTCGCTCAGGTTAAGCACTTCTTCCTGCAGCTCAATATTCATAGACTTATCGGCATTGAGTTCAATGATCCGTTCTACGGTTTTCATGCCTATGAAAGTGAAGCTTACATGATAAGTGCCTTTGGGAAGGGTGAGAGAGTAAAACCCATAGGCATTGGAAATAACTCCGGCCTGGGTTTCTTTCACATACACGGTAACGCCAATAAGCTCCTCGCCATTGGCCGCGTCTCTAATGTACCCGTTTAGGGTAAACTTTTCCTGGGCCTGTGCCATATTG
This sequence comes from Roseivirga sp. UBA1976, assembly GCF_002336325.1. NCBI lineage: Bacteria > Pseudomonadati > Bacteroidota > Cytophagia > Cytophagales > Roseivirgaceae > Roseivirga > Roseivirga sp. UBA1976. The sequence continues at coordinate 5,922 of NZ_DDDQ01000019.1, forward strand.
ACCAACAGGCACACCCAGGCAACGATAAAAAATACTCGCATTGCTGTTCTTAGATTGAGTTTTTGATGTTTGATTGTTTTGTTTATTGTCTTAGACGAGCCGCAACTCAAACACACGTACGACTCTATGAATTTCTTTTTTTAGTCGTATCAAACCCACAAAAGGTTTACCAGTATTGGTTGTTTTTGCAAAAAAAAATTGGATTCCTGCTAAAACGGCAAAAGAATGTAAAGTGTCCCCTACCTTCTTGAACAGGTGAAAGGTGATTTATACCCGGGAAAAGATTAGGCCGACTTCGACTCGGCTATGCTCAGAAGTTTTTGAAGTTTTTCACTCTCAGGAGAATCTAAAAGTTGTCGGGCATGCTCATAACCTATATTGAAGAGTTCGCGCGACTTCTTAAAATCGAACGTACCATACTTTCTGAGTTCTTGGGGCATAATGTAAACATCGCAAATCCGGCTGCTATACATAACATTGGCGCTTAGGGCTAATACGGTTACTCGTTCAATCATGCGCTTAGGCCCCGATAAATTAGGCTCTTTAACCAGGGGTGCCACATTTACACCAATTATAAAATCGCAACCTTTCTCTTGTAGTATTTCTGTAGGCATGTTGTTCAATATCCCTCCGTCTACATAGTAATCTTCACCAATTTTTACCGGATCAAAAATGAAGGGAATACAGCATGAAGCCATAATTGCTTGCTTTAGCGACCCTGAATGAAACATTTCAGTCTTCCCTTCATTGAGGTTGGTTGCGGCAATGTAAATAGGGATTTGCGAAGCTTCGAAGCTATCTTCCTTCAGGTATTTGCTATATACCGACTCAGTTTTTTGAATATTGAGCAGCCCCGTTACACTAAATGCCGGCCATACCAACTTGAGGATATTGGTGTTTTCAAAAATCTTTAGTGTTTCTTCCGGCTTATAACCATAGCTGTAAAAGGCTGCCGCTACTGACCCCGCACTGGCACCACTAATCATATCTACCTTTATACCTACTTCTTCCAAAGCTTTTAAAACGCCCAGATGAGCAAAACCTCGTGCTCCACCGCCTGACAGTGCCAATCCTACCTTCATGGTTTAAAGTATTTCTTTAAGTGAAAAAGTTTTATCGAGTCTCACTCCTTTTTCTGTATGCTTTACCGTGCAACATTCATTCACAGGGTCATGTTCTAGAAATAATATATAGCCTTGGTCTGCCGCCTCGTTCAAAAATTTCTCTTTTTCATCGAGGGTTAAAAGGGGGCGCGTATCATAACCCATCACATAAGGCAAGGGTATATGCCCAACTGAAGGCAGTAAATCGGCCATAAACACAATGGTGTGATCCTTATATTTTATTTTCGGAATCATCTGTTTATCGGTATGACCATCAACAGTAAGTACCTCAAACTGCTGAAAAGCGGCCCGTCCATTTAGGGGCACAAAGTGCAAGTGACCGCTTTCTTGCATAGGTATAATATTTTCTTTCAGAAAAGAGGCCTTTTCGCGTGCATTGGGTTGTGTAGCCCATTTCCAATGGTCTTGATTGGACCAGTATTTGGCGTTAGGAAAATGCAACTCCAATTTTTCTCTGTCATCGCCCACATAATCTACTCCGCCCCCACAATGATCAAAATGCAGATGGGTAAGAAACATGTCTGTGACATCCGATCTGTCGAACCCAGCTTTTTTCAGGGAACCATCTAACGAGGCCTCTCCATGCAGGTAATAATGACTAAAGAAACGGGCATCCTGCTTATTTCCGATTCCATTATCAATAAGTATCAGTTGGTCGCCATCTTCTATAAGTAAGCAGCGCATGGCCCATGTACAGAGGTTTTTCTCATCGGCCGGGTTCGTGCGCGACCATAGGCTTTTGGGCACCACACCAAACATAGCTCCCCCATCTAGTTTAAAAAAACCGGTGTTTATTACGTGTAAATTCATTTGAGTTCAATATTGATGTTAGCGATGAGTGAATCGCATCGTTGTATTACCTGATCGTATATTTTATTTCGTGTCAGCAAAAAATTGTAGTAACTGCCCATTAGATTAATGGCCTCGTTTTCCAATAGTGGTTTGGTATCTCGAATTCCGTTGGTTCCCTGCTGAAAGGCAATATTTTTTAGCATATATGGATACAGATGATTGTCTACCAGGTTTTTAATGAAATCGTCTATACGATGTAGTTCGGTATACGATACGTTATAATGCGTGGCAAGTTGGTTGCGCAGTTCGAACGATGAAATGATTTGCAGGTCTCCGGAGTTTATAAGCGCACTATAGGTCCCTGTATTACCAAAAAAATAAGGAGCAGTATAGGTGCTGGTAATGTGCTTGATCTGAAATTTTTGCAGGGGTTGACGACTGAAAAGAAACTGAAAGGTTTCAGATACATTCTGAATGAGCACCTTGGATGAGTCTACTACTCTATTAAGGTTGGCTTTGTCCTGCTTAAGATCGTCTCTCAAAGCTTGTAGATACAGTACTTCCTCTTGCTGCTGTTTTCGGTTTTCCGAATAGTTGTCTAGCGCAAAGGCAATGGAAATACCTGCAATTACAACAATCAAATCTAAAATGTAGGGTTTGAGTTTAGGTTGAGCTTTTGTTTTTGCCATAGTTCGATTGATGGAATCAGAGGAAAGTTAAGCAATCCCTTCAGCAAAGAAAAAGCAAGTGATAAACTAAACAGGCCGGGTGAAAGTTTGCCGCACGCCACCAAAAAAGTGAGCCTGCCTTAAAAACCTACAACAATTAACCCAGTGGAGTCTATTACTGTATTCTTTTCTAAGACAGGCTTACCTGCTAAGTGCCATACGAAAAAGTAGAGTATGTACTACTCCACCACTTCGCCCATGTTGGCAAATTTTTCTATTCTATTGTTGATTCTCTCCTCAGCCGACTGCTTCATGAGCGGCTTAAGTTCTTTGAGAATCCGATTTTTAAGGGTTTCATACATCCAGTCCGGGTCTCTATGAGCTCCACCCAGCGGTTCTTCAATGATGCCATCAATGAGTCCGAAGCCGAGCATATCTGTAGCGGTTAGCTTCAAAGCTTCTGCTGCCTGCTCCTTGTAGTCCCAGCTTCTCCAAAGAATAGATGAGCAAGACTCAGGAGAAATTACCGAATACCAGGTATTCTCGAGCATAAGCACCTTATCGCCAACGGCTATACCAAGAGCTCCACCAGAGGCTCCTTCACCTATAATTATGCAAATTACAGGCACCTTGAGCATAAACATTTCTTTAATGTTTCTTGCAATAGCCTCTCCCTGACCTCTCTCTTCGGCCTCAAGCCCCGGATAAGCACCGGGAGTATCAATAAGCGTAACTATGGGCTTATTGAACTTTTCGGCCATCTTGAATAGGCGCAAGGCTTTTCTGTAGCCTTCCGGATTAGCCATACCAAAGTTTCTCATTTGGCGCTGCTTGGTGTTACGTCCTTTTTGCTGACCCACCAACATTA
>NZ_DDDQ01000121.1:0-3545 GCF_002336325.1 Roseivirga sp. UBA1976
CATTACCGTTTGACCGCCAATGGTTCCGAAGCCTCCTACCATGGCTTTGTCGTCTTTCACAGTTCTGTCACCGTGAAGCTCCACAAAGTCATCTGTTATGTTGTAGAAATAATCTAAGGTGTAGGGCCTTTCCGGATGGCGGCTTAGCTGCACGCGTTGCCAACGGGTTAGATTTTTGTAAGTCTCTTCCTTGAGCCTGAGAATTTTTCGCTCCAATGATTTCACGTCTTCTGTTACATCCACTCGGCTGCTCTCGGCCAGTTGCTTCATCTCGGCCAACTTACCTTCAAGCTCTATTATTGGTTGTTCAAATTCCAAAAGCATGTTTGTTAAATGATCCGACTACAAAGCTAAATATAAAGTGCTTTCGAACTTAATTTTTTAGCATAAATGCTCCACTCCAATATTTTCTTTAATTTATGGCCTTTCAACCATCTCAAACCTTTTTTTAATGGACAGCCCTTTCAATGCCGACCTAAGAGTAGTAAAAAATGTTTTGCTGATTTTTGCCGGAATATTGGGGATAGTCATTATCAAAACACTGGCCTCACTGCTCATTCCACTGGCCTTTGCCTTGTTTATTGGCATTCTACTCACTCCTATTATCAGCTTTTTGGAGCGCAAACGCTGGCCATATACGGTGAGCATAACCTTAATTACTATTATTACCCTTGGCTTTATATTTCTAATTGGCCTTATCGTGTATGATACGGGCATGCAGATAGTTGATGAGAAGGATAAACTTCTGGCTCAGATTGAAGTGAAATTCCAGGACATACTGGGTAATTTAGATTTTATTCCGGGAGTTAGTCAACTGGAAACCGGAGGGTTCATCCAGATGCTAAATGAGGCATTTTCTACTGATTTTCTGTTGAATACATCGGGTGAACTCGCGAGCTCACTGGGCGCTTTCACCTTCAACTTTATACTTTGTGCGATTTACTTGGTAGCTGTGCTTGGCAGTATTGTGCGGTACGAAAAATACATTGCCTATCTGGAGGGTGATGATGTGGTGGGGAAAGAAAGGCTTACCCGTTCGTTTGTAGAGGTACGCAACTCTATTGTAAGCTACATGAAGGTAAAGTTCTTTACCAGTTTTTTCACCGGGCTATTCTTTGGGGCTATTTGTTATTTTTTCGGGGTCGATTTTGCCTTGTTTTGGGGCTTTTTGGCCTTTCTTCTCAACTTTATCCCTACTGTTGGTTCAATAACGGCTACCATTCCTCCTGCATTACTGGGCCTTATTCAGATCGACTCTAGCGGCTCTTTCTTGTTTTTTATTGCTCTGCTAATTGCTACTCAGTTTATCTGGGGCAATGTGATTGAACCTTATGTTATGGGGTCTTCTGTAGCCCTAAATACAGTAACGGTAATTCTCGGACTGGTAGTTTGGGGTTATATATGGGGTGTTGCAGGCATGCTTCTTTCAGTGCCGCTAATTGTACTGGCACGTGTTATTTTAGCGCAGTACCCCGATGCCGACTTACTGGTAAAACTTATGGGAAGAAGCCAGGTAGAGGAATAGCTGGATAGAACTGCTTTGCTCTATTTTTCAGGATTATTTATGTAGTTCAACACAACTTCCGCCACACGTTGTGTCTTCCCAGCCCCTCGTAAGTCACATACGAGAAGCTACAATAGTGGCAAAGGGCAGCATCATATGCCATCCAAAATCAGGTAACTCACCCTATTTTTATTTTAGGCAAGAAGTGTATTTCTAAATCTTGCCTCCATTTATGTCTTTACAAATGGTTCTTAAAAAACGCTGTGAGGACACAGCTTGTGCCTAGTATACTGAGTCTGACAAATGTGATCTAAATGAGTAACCCTATTTATTTTTATGAAATAATCGGGCTTAGCTTGGTCACTTTCCGGCTAGCTTCTATATTGAAAGAAAAAACACATGGAATTGCTAGGAATTGGAATGCCCGGTGGGGTAGAAATTTTTGTCATCATCTTCTTATTGGTCGGAATTATACTCCCCTTGGCGGCTATTATAGATATTGCCACCAGTCAATTCAAAGATGGAACAACCAAATTAATATGGCTATTGGTAGTTATTTTTGCTCCATTCCTTGGGACGCTTATTTACTTTGCTGTAGGAAAAGGACAGAAAAAACCTAAGCGAACATTTAACCTCAACTCAGAGGATTAACACAGGAAATTAACACCGTATGAGTATGCTCTTTATAATTCTCGTTTTCTACCTTGTTCCCTTCCTTATTGTATTGGTAGCCTTGGTAGATATTTTAAGAAGTGATTTTGAACCAAGTCAGAACAAGCTCATTTGGGTAATAGTAGTAATACTACTCCCCATTCTGGGCTCTATACTCTATTTGATCATAGGAAGGAATCAGCGAAGAATGCCTTATTAACTATACTTCCCAGTCTTTCTCATGAGAACTAATTTTGGTATTTGGCAATACAAATGGTGCAACTATAGCGGCTATAAATAAGGTAATTACTAGAAAAATAAACATGGTCTCAGTTCTTTGCTGCGAAGATGCGAATTATCTTAAAAGCTGTAAAGCAAATTGTAGACTTTTATAGGGTTTAAAGCTTCTTTTTATGGCTTAGTATGTTCCCTCCGTCATGTACTGACCAGTGGACAATGAGTCTGTAATCAGCTAGTTTTGCTGTCGGAATCGTTTCATCATAAACTCTTTTTGTCCCAGCGGTCCAAAACCAATGACCTCGCCTTGCTCATTGAGGTATATTTGCCAGTCTACAGCTTGATCTCTGAAATAGAATGTTGTATCAGAAGAAGGCACGATTTCCATTTTACCGGGGTTTCCATCGGGTTGAATAAATAGCTTACCTCCTTCTGTGGTAATGTGCATGAATCCATTATCTCCATAGTCACCCACATATTTATTAATGAGGTTGGTGCTCAACCTGTGCTCTACCCTTGGTTGGGGTAGTTCGAATGGTCTCTTTTTCCAAATGTTTCGGATGGCCTTATATACCGGAACGGCATATTCAACCGACCGGTCGTGTACCACAATAAGTACGTCATCGGCATCAATATAGCGGCTAAAAATTACGTGTGACTCTACCCCTTGCCCCAAGTGCTGAAACACCCGGTTGCCCGGTTTGTCGTCAACTAAACCACCTCCAAAGCCATATCGTCCCTTTTCTCCGCTTGCCAATATCATGGGAGTATAAGCCAGCTCCTGAATGCCAGCTCCCAAAATTTTCTCCTGAGCCAAAGCACGATCGAATTTGAAAAGGTCTTCTGCAGTAGATACCATATTGCCTTCACCCAACATAAATGCGAACAAATTGTCTAAATGAGCTGCTCCTATTCTCTCCTTATATCCCGGCATATCAGTAACAAAGTGAGTATTCTCCATTCCAGATGGTTCTAGTATGTGCTGCTTCACATAATGGGAGAATTCTTGACCCGCAACCTTCTCTACTACACCGGGCAACAACAAATAGGCTGTTTGGTTGTAGTTTTCATGAGCTCCCGGAGCACCTTGAGGGTCGGGCCTGTATTGAGCCACCAGATGAACCATATCATTGACCGTAAGAAAACGGTCGTG
>NZ_DDDQ01000021.1:0-6274 GCF_002336325.1 Roseivirga sp. UBA1976
TGCCATGGAAGTTGAGCGCATATACCTAAAAAGACATGTTCAGGGCAAGGGCCTTGGCACTTTACTATTGAATTTTGCAATGCAAGAAGCCAAAAATAAAGGGCTGATGGCCATTTGGCTGGGTGTTTGGGAAGAAAACAATAAAGCCATAGCCTTCTACAAACGCCATGGCTTTGAGGTATTTGGCAGCCACCCTTTTAAATTGGGAGGCGACCTGCAGCGCGATTTACTAATGAAACGGCTGCTGATTTAAGATCATTAGACTGATGCTCCATCTTTCAAACTGATAAGTTTTTCGCGCATGTGCTCAAGCTTTTGCTTCTGCGACACGTAAAAGGTTTTATGCTCCCAACGGGCACCAAAGTACCCGGCCACAAAAAACAGGAGCAATAAGGCTCCCTTGTACCACTCTGCCCACTCATCGACAACAGAGGCAATACTCAGCAAAGCCACCACCAAATAAATCCACTTACCCATAGCCGATAGCCTGACCTGAAAATCAGCATGGGCGATGGCCGCGTTCATATCGCCCAATATGCTTTTATCGAAAGTGTTTTGATGGTTCAGTCGTTGCTGTCTTCTAAGGTATATTACTCCGGCCAATACCATTGTAATTACGGCCAGCAGACTAGGGAATAGCTGAAAATCCGACTTGATGAGACTGGCTCCCAAAATAACCAGCGTGCAAAACACCAGCGACCCCATCATTAGTTGTTCACTTCTCCCGGCCACTGCAGCAGCTTTATTTTTACGCTGTATCACCCTATTGTGAAGCGCTTCCTCGTCTAAGGCATACAACGCCTTTTGACTCTGTTCATCCCATATTTTTTTCATTTCATCAAATTCCATTGTTCAACATTTTTTTAGACTGTTCGGTGAGGTGCTTTTTTATTCGATTAATCTTCACTCCCACGTAGTTTTCAGAAATACCAACAATCGAAGCCATTTCTTTATAGCTGAATCCATCGAGCAAAAGCAAGCAAAGGGAGCGATCTATCTCATCCAACTGTTGAATTTGCCCATATAGCCATTCTAGTCTTTGGTCTGGCTTTTCTTCTGCAGGCTGTAGAATTCGAACCACCTCACCATTATCTGCTTTATTTTGATCCCTGCTTTTCTTCAGCTTCCATTTTAAAGCCTGATTAAGTGCTATTCTATAAACCCAGGTAGAGACCGCGCAGTCGTTCTTGAAATTGCTAACCGATTTCCAGACATTGACAGCAATCTCCTGAAACAAATCTTCGCGGTCCTCTTCCTGCTCGCAGTAAGACCGCACCACCTTAAATAAGATACCCTTGTGGGTTTCCAACCAAGATTCAAAAATCTGTTTCTGCTGTACTTCTGTCATTTCAACCTGTCAACCTATTAGTACCCTCTAACCTGGCGATTCTTACAAACCTGAGATTTTTTTTTAAGTGTAGGCTGCAATGCATTGGCAAAGAGCTCATTCCGTGCTTAGAAATCGTAAAATGTGCAAGTGCTCGCTTTGGAAAAGAACAAGTTAACCTTGTAACTTGAATGGCTCAAAACCACAAGATTATGGCCAATCGACTGATTTTTTTGGAGGAAGACCTAAAAGAATTGTTCACTGACTTGCATGCTTCCGGGCAGTGGGCAGATGGCAAGGAGATTTCCGATGCCTATGCTATTGAAGATCCGGCCAATATACTTGCCATCTACAGGCAAGAAAAGAACCACCCCAATTTTGACCTAAAAACCTTCTTCAATAATTATTTTGTGAGTGCTCAAAGCCAAGGGAAAGAATACCAAAGCGATAGCTCCCTGCCTGTAGAAGATCACATAGAACGCTTATGGTCTGTACTTGCCCGTGAGCCCGACAATGAGGAATACTTTTCCACGCTTATTCCTCTGCCCTATCCTTACGTAGTTCCGGGCGGGCGCTTTAATGAAATCTATTACTGGGATAGCTATTTTACCATGCTGGGTTTAGTAGAAAGTGGCCGAACCGACATGGTGGAGCATATGGTGAAAAACTTTGCATACATGATTGAAAATTTCGGCTTCATACCCAATGGCAACCGAACATACTACCTAGGCCGCTCCCAACCTCCCTTCTTTTCACTTATGGTAAGCCTGCTGGCACAAGAAAAGGGAGAAAAGTATCTTATAGATTTTTTACCTGCCATGGTAAAAGAACATAAATTTTGGATGGAGGGTGAACAAGAACTGTCCAAAACGCAAGCCAATTACAAACGAGTAGTTCTCATGCCGAATGGAGAAGTACTGAATCGGCACTATGATAATATTTTCAGCCCGAGAGCAGAAATGTATCAAGACGATGTTGAATTAATTGAGCGAAAAGGGAAAGCGGGTAAGCAAACGCTTTTGAATATACGGGCGGCCTGTGAAAGCGGCTGGGACTTTAGTTCGCGATGGTGCGAAGTACCTGACGATCTCACCACCATTTATACCACCAACCTGATACCTGTAGACCTAAATTGCCTGCTCTACCATCTGGAAAAGATGATTAGCAAAGCCTATGTACTGCAAGGAGAAGGCAAGTTAGGCACCAACTATGCCCAAAGAGCAGAAAGCAGGGCTAAGGCCATTCAGCAATATTGCTGGAATGCTTCTGAAGGCTACTTCTTTGATTTTAACCACCACCATGAGGCTCAAACCACAAGTCTGACAGCCGCGGCCGTCTATCCACTGGCTTTTCAGCTCGCTTCTGCCCAACAGGCCGAAAGTGTAGCCAATACCCTGGCACAAGAACTACTGAAAAATGGTGGGCTGCTTACCACAAACTTTGAGTCTGGCGAGCAATGGGATGCCCCCAACGGCTGGGCTCCATTGCAGTGGATGGCCATTTGGGGACTTAGAAATTACGGCCACGACCATTTGGCCACAACCATTAAAAATCGCTGGACAGCCCTGAATATTAAGGTTTTTAAAAATACGGGCAAGCTTATGGAAAAGTACAATGTGGTTGACACAAGCCTGCTTAGCGGTGGAGGCGAGTATCCGGTACAAGATGGTTTTGGCTGGACAAATGGAGTGCTTCTAAAACTTTTGAGGGAATAAACAAACCCCGGTGATTGCGTACCGGGGTTCTTAAAAATGATTGTATGAAAAATCATTAGGACCATCTGCCCTAACAGATATTCCGAGAATAGTTTGGCACATGCCTGGGCCAAAGCCCAATTGCCCGCAAAGATGGCATTATGCCCATATTACGTGCTTCCTTAGTGTTATGCTTTGAATAAATTAATGGAAAGAGAAGTGCATTTCCAGCAAATACCAGAACCTGAAAACGGAACACGCTTTTCAACAATAAGCTAAGGGACTATAGTTCAATCCAAGCCCAAATACGGCCACATTGTTATGAGGTAAATACTCCTAATCTTCCTTACCAAAAAATCGCGTTTCACCCTGAAACCTTGCGCGACCAAGGCTTCAAAGCAGTTTCTATGCACATGTTTCTCGACTGCCTGAACAGGATAATGGTTGGAATTGGCTTTGAATTAACCGAACTGCATGGGTTAAGCCTTTGCCTTTCTGCCACGACTTGCGAGAAACAAAACACGAATATGCCCAAGAAAGAAACGTTCACATGCATTTTTTTGATTATTGGAGCATTTCTTACATCAATGCACATGCCCATATTTTGCTGGTTTACAACCCGCTAAAAAGTAAGGGTGTCATTCAGTAGACTTCATGCACAATGTTTTACAAAATAATGTGGTTGCATTTTCCTGTGGCTCAAGTTCAAACGTTAGGTCATTGACGCTCATATGCGTAAATACCGGAACAAAGCCCATTGGTGAGAAAGTTGCCGGGTAAGGTTGTTCGAAAAGAGATGTGTTAAAATCAGGAAAGCTAATATATACAACCCCAAAAGTTTTAAGTTTGCAAGAGATTAATAATTATATGAAGAAGCTGTCTTTACTCATTGTAGTGGTTCTAATGTTTACCGGATGTTTTCCCGATGAAGACGGTCCGAACTACGAGTTTGTAAGTGGTGAGTTAACCCATACTATTGAAATTGATTGGTCTGATTTACCTCCCAACGAAGACATTGCCCGAACAGATCTGCTTAGCCTCAATGAGTTTATAGCTGTTTCTACCAACGATTTTGACGCTCCGGCCGGCAAGGCCATTATTGCCCCTCAACTGGTTGGTCTCTACTACGACATTAGAGGCATAGAAAGCGGCAACTCCATTGGCCTCTTTGAAGCCAGCCTAAGTGCTATTGCCGATGGTGGTTACACAGAACGTCTGACCGACTTTACCATTGTAGATGTTGAGAACACCATTACCTTGGACAACGACAACAACGAAGTATTTGCAGAGATCCCCATTTTTGATCCTGAAAACCCTGGCAACACCAATGCCAACGGCTTGGCTCTCATAACCACTACCATGGCCAGAGGAAGAATTAACATTAAGCTCGATGGCGTAGGTAAAAACATTCACCTGGTGACTTCAGGAGAGCGGTTTGAAATTGTACTCAAATTTGAGCTATTGGGAAGAATAGAGTCCGATCAGTAAGTTCTCTAAACCAACCAGCCCAATCAGGATTCCTCCTTACACTATCTTTTTATAGGCATTTTTTGATAGAAAGAGTAGAAATGAGTCGACACTCCAACCTTCTTTGGCGACTCATGAACACTTTTCATTAGGAACGGACACAGCCTTCTGATTTCCTAACCTTTGAAACGAGCATAACAAAAAAAGCCCGACAAATGTCGGGCTTTTCAGCAGTCCCTAGGGGAATCGAACCCCTGTTTCCAGGATGAAAACCTGGCGTCCTAACCCCTAGACGAAGGGACCGTGTTAGGATTTTCACAACCTTAAACCAATTTGCCTAAGAGCTCCTTGATTTTCGGTGTGCAAATATAGATTTCGGTTTTTTATTTCCAAAAATATTTTCATTGAAATATTTCAATCGATTCCGATGGAACCCCTTTACGACAACATTGATTTATATTTGAAATGGCATAGGGCTTTCTTAGTTTTGCGCCACATCAATCACAAATAAAACCGTAAAAGGACATGTCTAAAATTAGAGTAGCCATTAATGGTTTTGGAAGAATCGGACGACTGACTTTCAAAGCGTTATTGAGCAAAGAAAACGTTGAAGTAGTAGCGATCAATGACCTGACCGATACTGCTACCCTTGCCCACCTGCTAAAGTACGATTCTGTACACGGCAAATTTGACGGCACTGTATCGTCTACTGCAGACGGCATTGTGGTCAATGGCAAGGAAATTAAAATCTACGCTGAAAAAGAACCAAAGAACCTTCCTTGGGGCAAGTTGGGCGTTGATGTAGTTCTTGAGTCTACTGGTAGATTCGTTGATGAAGAAGGAGCCGGAGGGCACTTGCAGGCCGGAGCCAAAAAAGTTGTAATTTCTGCTCCTGCCAAAGGCAACATCCCTACGGTAGTGCTTGGAGTAAACGAAGATATTCTAACCGGCAACGAAACCATTGTTTCTAACGCCTCTTGTACCACCAACTGCCTGGCTCCAATGGCTAAGGTATTGGACGATGCCTTTGGCATTGAAAAGGGTTATATTTCTACTGTACACGCTTATACGGCCGACCAAAGAATTCAGGATGCTCCTCACAAAGACTTGAGAAGAGCCAGAGCCGGAGCGGTTTCCATCATACCAACTTCTACCGGAGCAGCCAAAGCTGTAGGTTTGGTGCTTCCTCACCTAGCCGGTAAACTCGATGGTATTGCTTTAAGAGTCCCTGTGCCGGACGGTTCATTGACAGACCTAACTGTAATGGTGAAAAAAGAAGTAACTGCCGAAGAAGTGAATGCGGCCATGAAAGCTGCCGCTGAAGGCCCAATGAAAGGCATTATTGAGTACTGCGAAGATCCAATTGTTTCTGTGGACATTATTGGAAACCCTCACTCAAATATTTTCGATGCAGAACTGACTGCCGCTGCCGGTACCTTGGTAAAAGTAGTAGGATGGTACGATAACGAAGCAGGCTATTCTAACAGAGCCGCTGACCTTATCGTTAAAATCGGTGGCTAATTAAAAAGCAAAGTGAATATAGAGCCCTGATGTTGCCATCAGGGCTTTTTTTTTATTTGAAACCTGTATCGTCCTGAAACAACCTTACACAAAAGAATGTGCAATGAATGAATATGTAAAGCGTACTCAAAGGGATCATTAGAACGGTTTAGGCAATTAGTTGTGGCTACCGGAAATGTGGTGGTTCAGAAAACCTTAGAATAAAATAGTAGGGTTACTCATTTAGATCGCATTTGTTAGGCCCGGTATACTAGCCATAAGCTGT